>JALVWV010000319.1 GCA_027023145.1 Campylobacteraceae bacterium
GATAATGCCAAGCTCATTCAGTCCAGCAGGATCAAAGTCGAGAATCTCCTGTGCCGGGCGGTCGTTGAAAATATCGAGCAGGAGGGTGAGCATCCCCTTGGCCATTTCGCTTGTCCCCTCCCCCCTCAAATGAAGAATACCGTTCCTACATTGGGCATCGAGCCATGCAGCGGATGCGCACCCGGAGATAAACGTCGCACCGTTTTTAGCTTCTTTTGGCAGTGTCGTATGCTTTTTGCCAAGGTCAAAAATATACTCAAGTTTTTCATTGGGCGTTTCAAAGAGGTCAAAATCTTCACGGTAAAGGGTGATTGTCTCAGAAATCGTCATGACATCTCTTTTGGTTTGTCGGTGTAATAACGATGAAGATTTTCCTCCGTAATCTCTTCAAGGAGATCCTCAGCAACCCCGGAGAGAGCCTGAAGCAGTGTCGTCCGCTCCGTGCCGGGATCGTACACGCGAATCCCAGCTTCCCGCAGCATCGCATGCGGTTTGGGCCCAATGTGAGCGGTGATGATCTTCTCCACCCCCTGCTCACTCAGCCACCGCAACACCTCGGCACCCCCACCATGGGGGTTGGCGAGGAACGTGATGCTTCCCTCCCCATCCGCCAGAGCAAACCAGTCCGATTTGCCAAAGCGGGTACTTATGGGACTCTCAAGAGAATCTTCAACGACTGGAACTGCAATCATGTTTTCTCTCCTTGGATTGTGTTGTGTGTTACGTTATGGGGCTGGGACTTCAGTCCCACCATACGGCTAAAGCCGTATAAAACGGGACTAAAGTCCCTACTCCATAACTAAAGCGTTGCGCAGCAACGCATATCAAAACTATTCACTATTCACCATTCACTCTAATGGTGGTGCCCACCCGCCATCAAATGGAAGTTCGCCTCTGTTACCCGCTCGAGGCGCCCTTCGCGCAGGCCATCAAGAGCCTCGATCATCGTCACGCGCCCCTCACCGGGATAATAGATCTCGACACCACGCTGCGTAAAAAGTTGATAAGGTGTCGGCCCCATATGTTGGGTTACCACTGTATCAAACCCACGATCCAACAACCACTGCATGAATGGCTGTCCACCATCGGTAGGATTTTTCTCAATGGTGATCTCACCAGCATCATCGATAAAGGCGATCCATTTGGCATGCCCGAACATCGGGCTGATTGCGCTGTCCATTTTGTTCATTTTCAGGGGGATTACGGTCATGGTTTTTCCTTTTTTGTTGTGTTAAGTGCTAAGTGTTACGTGTTACGTATGGGGCTGGGACTTCAGTCCCACCATACGGCTAAAGCCGTATAAAACGGGACTAAAGTCTCTGCTCCATAACTAAAGCGTTGCGCAGCAACGCATACCAAAATTCCTCATTCCTCACTCCTAATTCCTAATTTAAAAGGGCGTTTTCCTCACACCCATGGCACGTCTCAAGGCACTCCACATGGCTCTGCCCATAATAAACTGCCTCGAAATTATAGTGTATCCATTCGCGCAGCACCTTATCTTCGATCCGATCAATCAAGGTGTTGGCAAAGGCGAGAATGAGCATCTTCTTTGCTTCTTCTTCCCCGATACCGCGTGAGCGTAGGTAAAAGAGTGCTTGGGGGTCGAGTTGACCGGTGGTGGATCCGTGGCTCGCTTCCAGATCGTCGATGTAAATCTCCAGCTGCGGTTTGCTGGCCATGTAGGCGCCCTCGTCGAGGAGGACGGCCTGATTGTTCTGATGGGCGATGGTCTTGGGGGCGGAGTGCTCCACTTTGATCAACGCATCAAAAATCCCCCGGGCATTATGCCGGAGGATGTTTTTGGCCACCTGGTCGCTGTGGGAGTGATGCCCGCGATGGATCACCCTGCTGACGGTTCCCCGTCTGGCCTGTTCGGTGGCATAGACGAGGTGGTGGAGTGTGGAGGTTGCATGGGCATCCAATACCACTTCGACCGTTGCCAACCCCTGCCCCGATCCAAAATCATACGTGGACATGTCAAGTGTCCCATTCTCCTCAACCTTGACATGATGGGAGACAAAGACTCGGCTGTGGGTGCTGCCCAACGTCTGGTTTTTGATCCAGTGGAGTGTCGCGTCTCTGGCGACACGGGCATCGATCCCATAGAGGATCACACTCCCCGTCGCCTGCGCATCGAAGAAACTCTCGTACACTTGCACCGATGTATTAGCATCCGTCTCGATCCGAATGCGGTACGCCAGGAGGCTATCTGGCTTGGTATAGCGGTGGTAAATCTCCAGCGTAGCCGCTTCTGTAGGACGCAGAACAATCGTCGGAGCGCTGAGGGAATGGCTAAGATAGTAGAGAGAATCGAAATGCCCCTTCGTTCCTGCATCCGCTTCTTCAAGGGCGACGGTAACCCCCTTGGGAGCCGAAACGACCACGCCATCCACGATCACGACCCGCCGGGGATCAGAAGCCACTTTCCCCTGCTGAGGTACAATGTACGTCAGGTCAGTATCAAAAATCTCTTTGGTGTCCGCATACCGGTAGGTTTCACTCTTTTTATCGGGAAACGGGAGGGCACAAAATGCCTCAAGCGCCGGGATGCTTTCGGATTTCAGTCCCCATTCTCCGGCAATTTGTTCCGGGGTACGGTCGCGTAAGGTAGCGAGCTTCATCCCGCAGCTCCGATGCTCTCATATCCCTCATCTTCAAGCTGAGCTACCAGCTCGGGGCCTCCGGTGTGGACGATTTGGCCGTCTTTGAGGACGTGGATGTAGTCGGGCTCGATGTAATCAAGGATCCGACTGTAGTGGGTGATGACGAGGAAGGTACGTTCGCCGTCTTTCATGGCGTTGATCCCCTCACTGACGGCTCTAAGCGCATCGATATCCAGCCCCGAGTCGATCTCATCGAGAAGGATTACATCGGGCTGGAGCATCTGCATCTGGAGGATTTCGTTGCGCTTTTTCTCTCCGCCGGAGAACCCTTCGTTGAGCGAACGGCTGATCATCTCGGGTTTCATCCCGAGCTCTTGGGCTGTTTGTTTCATCTCTCGGAGGAATTCAGCAGCATTGAGCTCCTCTTTTCCCTCATGGACACGCTTGGCATTGACAGCAGTGCGAAGAAAATAGGCGTTGCTCACCCCCGGGATCTCCACTGGGTGCTGGAAACTGAGGAATATCCCCTCCAATGCCCGCTCTTCGGGCTCCATCCCGAGGATACTTTTGCCCCGCAGGAGGATATCCCCTTCGGTCACTTCCACGTCGTAGTGACCGACGATGGTTTTGCTCAGGGTCGATTTGCCCGCGCCGTTGGGTCCCATAATGGCATGGACTTTACCCTTCTCCAGACTGAGGTTTAGCCCTTTCAGTATGTTTTTCTCACCGATAGTGGCTTTGATATTTTTGATCTCGAGGATACTCATCCTACGCTCCCTTCCAAGGTTAATTCTAATAAAGCTTTGGCCTCCACTGCATACTCCATCGGCAGCTGCGTGAAGACATCTTTGCAAAATCCGTGAACAATCATGCTCACCGCATCCTCCTCGCCGATCCCCCGCTGACGCAGGTAAAAGAGCTGCTCATCGGAGATCTTGGAGGTGGTCGCTTCGTGTTCGACTTGTCCGTGGGGATCTTTGGACTCCAGATAGGGGAACGTATGCGCCTCGCATTGATCGCCGATCAGCAGTGAGTCACATTCGCTGTAGTTACGGGCTCCCTCGGCGTGGGCACCGATCTTGACCAGGCCCCGGTAGGTGTTTTGCCCCTTCATGGCGCTGATCCCTTTGGAGATGATCGTCGAGGTGGTATTTTTGCCGAGATGAATCATTTTGGTGCCAGTATCAGCCTGCTGTGCCAGCGTGGTGACAGCGACGGAATAAAACTCTCCGACCGAGTTGTCCCCTTTGAGGATGCAGCTGGGGTATTTCCATGTGATCGCTGATCCGGTCTCCACCTGCGTCCAGGAGATTTTGGCATTCGTCTCACAGATACCGCGCTTGGTGACGAAGTTGTAGATGCCCCCTTTGCCGTTCTCATCTCCGGGATACCAGTTTTGGATCGTGGAGTATTTGATCTCGGCATCGTCCATTGCAATGAGTTCTACCACCGCTGCGTGCAGCTGATTGTCATCACGGGTGGGGGCTGAGCACCCTTCGTTGTAGCTGACGTAGCTCCCTTTGTCAGCGACGATGAGGGTACGCTCAAACTGTCCGGTATTGAGCGCATTGATCCGAAAGTAGGTGCTCAGCTCCATCGGGCAGCGGGTGTTGGGCGGGATGTAGACAAACGTCCCGTCGGTAAAGACCGCCGAGTTGAGTGCGGCGAAATAATTATCGGTCATCGGGACGACACTGAACATATACTTCTGGATCAACTCGGGATAATCGCGGATCGCCTCAGAGATGGAGCAAAAGATGATCCCTTTGGCTTCGAGCTCTTTGCTGAATGTCGTCTTGACTGAAACCGAATCCACGACCGCATCGACCGCGATCCCCTGAAGCTGTTTTTGCTCTTCGAGAGGGATGCCGAGTTTGCTGTACGCCTCGAGGATCTTGGGATCAACCTCTTCGAGGCTCTCGGGGGCTTGTTTGGGCGCCGAAAAGTAGGAGATGGATTGATAATCGATCGGGGTGTAGTCGAGGTGTCCCCAATGGGGCTCTTCCATCTGCTGCCATTTGGCAAACGCCTTGAGGCGCAGATCGAGCATCCACTGGGGTTCGTCCTTCTTCTGGGAGATGAAGGCGATCACACCCTCATCAAGCCCCGGCGGGACGGTATCCTGCTCAATATCGATCTCAAACCCCAGCGCATACTCACCCGAGACGGCCTGATTGAGCTCTTCTTGTGCCATAGGGTTCCTTTTGTATTAGATGAGTGCAGTGTAGTACAAGAAACCTTAAAGAGGAGTAAATTTGTCTGAATTAAGAAATTTAATAATTCTTCGCGTTCTTAAACTCCGCCACTTCGCTATCGACCATCGCATCAATCATCCGCAGGTAGAGGTCATTGATAAGATTGGGGGAGAGATCCAACTCGATCGCTTTGGCACGGACGCGGTTGATCACGTCATCGATCCGATCTTCGGCTTTGATCTCGTCGATGCTGTTTTTGAAGTGTGCGAGCTGCTTGACATAGGCATTGCGAGCGGCTACAAGGGTGACGATCTGCTCGTCGAGACGGTCGATCTCGGTACGGGCTTCGTCAAGGGAGGTGCAGTGCTTGATATCCATAATGTACCTTTCTAGATGGAATAGGTGCATTATAGCAGATTTCGCTCTCCGAAACCATTACAATGCCATAAAGGTTGGTTGGGGTTTTGAGAAATAATACCCCTGAGAATAGTCAATCCCTAACTCTTCTACTTTGGTTTGAATCGCTTCGTCTTCTACGAACTCTGCGACAACCCCAACGCCAAGAGAATGAGCAAAATCTGTGATCGCTTTGGCGATGGCATAGTCTCGGGGGTTGTCCACAAGATCCCGGATGTATTTGCCATCAATTTTAATCAAGTCGATTTGCATGCTACTGATCCGTTCAAAGTTGGAATACTCAACCCCGAAGTCATCGATGGCGATTTTGAAGCCCATCTCATGCAGGCGATCCAAATGTTTCAGCCGACGCTTGGCACCCGATGAAGTCACCCCCTCGAGCACTTCAAGCGTGATTTGTTCAGGTGCAATCCCCCAGCGAGTACACTCCTGCACCAAATAGCTATCAAAGGACCATAGATGGAGATCCTCTTCGGTGATGTTAAACGAGAGACCGATTGTCGTACCGGAAAAAGGAGCGAATTGTTCCAGTGCTGCTCGGATCATTTCACGTGTCACTACATGAAAATACCCACTGCTTTGTGCTACAGGAATAAATTGGTCTGGGGTCAACACTCCATCGCGCGTTTTGAGACGTGCCAGCGCTTCGTAGTG
>JALVWV010000320.1 GCA_027023145.1 Campylobacteraceae bacterium
TTGTAACTCATCCACCCGCATTCCCCGTAACCTCACAAGGACAAAGTTAGCCTCACCCGGATAGATCGTCTCAATCCACGGACTCGATCTTAACACATCCAGCAGCCATGCTTTTGCCTCCCGGTTTGCCACCTCCGATCGGGCAGCAAACGTCTCATCCTCCAGTGCCGAGAGCAGATACGCCGTATCAAATGCCGAAAGCTTCCAGAGCGGCTCCCGCTGACGCAAGGCCGCGATATTATCCGCAGAGGAAACAAGTACACCGATCCGCATCCCGGCAGCGCCGAAATATTTAGTCATGGAGGTAAGAATATAGAGATTGGGATAACGCTCCAGATACCGGCTCACCGAAGGGTAAGGGGTAAATACCAGAAACGACTCATCCACCAGCACCGTACACCCTCGCTCTGCCCACTGTTTCAGATAAGGCTCCATATCACACCACGCCCCATCGGGTGTAGCCGGATTGACAAACACTACAAAAGATCCCTCCGGCACCTCCGCCTCCATCTGCGAAAAATGATCGATCAGATGAACTTCAAATCCAAAACGCTCCGCTGCCTTTTTGTATTCCAGGTAAGCCGGAGAATAAATGACATTTTTCGGGCGGGAAGTATTGTAGGTCGGGGTGCACCACAGGCACTTCCGATGGTCGCCCCCACCCCGACAATCAAATAAATGCGCATACAGGGAAAAAATCGCGCTGCTGCCTCCATTGAACACCTCCATCTGATCGATAGAAACCCCCATGTATGACGCAAGCCTCTCATAAAGCTCCGTATAGTCTGGGTAGGAAGCGATGGAAAGCATGTTGCAATCGACACCGATACGGGGGGTAACGAAATTGATATTGGACGACAGATCGATCACCTCATCGGGCTGACAGCCACATGCTTTGGCAAATGCGACGATGTTGCCGCCGTGCTGGAAGGGGGTCATTTGAGCCTCACTCCAATCCCTAATTTCACCTCATACACCTCATCGCATACCTTGGCAAGTGCCTGCCCCACGATCCCGCTCCGATCAACATAGGTTCGGCTCATGGACTCAGCTGGGATCACTCCTGAACCGACATCATTGAGGACGAAGACCATGTGCGCATCCACCGCCCCCAGTGCTTCGATCTGCGCCAGCACCCGCTCCTCGTCCCACTCCAGTGTATTGAGTAGCCACATACTCATACAGTCGATCAGGTACGTCCCCCCGGGCGCAATCTGCCCGATCAAATCTCTGGGCTCCTCAACACTGACAAACCGCCCTGCCCGCTCCACCCGGTGCCGCTCGATCCGCTCCGCCATCTCGGCATCACCGAAGCTATCATCGTATGTCGCGATATAGACCGCCTTTTCACCGTTTGCCAGCTCAAGCGCTTTGGCTTCGGCCAAGGAGCTTTTGCCCGATTTTTGTCCGCCGTAGTAGAGGGTTTTCATGGAGCGTTACTCATCGTCCTTCCCATTTGAATATATCCATAATGACGATTTCATTCTTGTCCATATCAATCAAATACGGTATCGTATATCCTTTGTAGACATAATCGCGGATATTTTCCCGGTCATAATAACGGGAACGCCTGAATTTATACGGGAAGTGAGAAAGCTCAGATAGCCGCTTCTCCGCTTGTACTCGAAAACGTTCTGCTGCTCTATATGAATCTTTGGAAATATAGTCCCATATTTGCTGAAACTGTTCGATAAAGCGTTCGCTATAAACAATAGTCACTTTTACATCTCAGCATAACGGGCGATACGATTCCATGCTTCATCATGGGAAACCGTTTTCAATGTACCATTATCATACGCTTCCACTGCTTCACGCACCCTCCGACGCGCCTCATCCGTCGAGATAGCTGGATACCCATCATCTGTCAAATCATACACAAACTCTTGCAAACGCTCTTTGAGGTCGATACCGCTTCGAACGATTTCATCGTAGAGAGAATCTTCTACTTCGATTTGGATAGTGCGCATGGGACTCCCTTGTCTGTTTGCATTTTTATGATTATACCACAACAAAACCTACCTCACCCCACATACCCCTCCACCTGCCGAGTGATCTCCGCTTTGGTCAGTCCACCCAGGAGTCCATACACCAGCGCCCCTCCGGCTCCGACACCCTCTTTGGCTTCCCCATCGTCGTAGCGTTTCAAAGCAGGCTGGTGCGCTAAAGAGAAGTCAAAATCTGCATAGTACGCATCAATGGGGAATTCCAGCATCCCAAGGAGTGCAGCAATGTCGGAGTGGGGATCGTGGGCGACCCACTTGGTCGTAGCCAAAGCAACATTCTTGAGTTGAGAGTTGAGAGTTGAGAGTTGAGAGTTGAGGGTGTTGGCCACAAGCAGTACGGCGGCCATCTGGGTGCCTCCAGCCAGCAGGATGGAGAAGCGGCTGTTTACGCCGAGGATAAATCCAGCGTTGAAGATGAGCATATTGTCGCTCACCTCAGAGAGGATCTCAAACGGATCACTCAGTCCCTCGATCCGCGAAAGTGCAGCATCGATCGTTTGCTCTCGGATGGAGTTGGGGACGTGGCGGAAGCTGGAGGAGAACAGATCGCGTGCCGGATAGCCAAGCGCCAGCGCCGTGGCGGTGGCGGTGGTGGTGCCTGATGGGACGGACTCTGCGAGGATCACATAGGGGTCTTTGGGGGTGTAGCTTCGTCCAAATGCCAACCCCTGCTCAAACACCGCACGGGCATCGATCCGGGCTCCAGTCGCGATCGAACCGCTGGGGGGGATGCCAAAGGAGTGCAAGCGCCCTTTGAATTTCGGAGGGGTTTTGAGCCCCAGATCGAGCGCCTCGATTCGGCCAAAGGGATGGAGCATCTCAACCGCACGGGTGATGAGCGCCGGAGTGGGGATGCCGGAGTGGGTTTTGGGGAGTTTTTTGAGGCTTTTGAGTTTGCCCCGGGAGAGGAACTCTGCATCGAGTGTAGGGGTCAGGTGCATCAAGCCCGGAAGCCCAGCCTGCGTAATCCCCTCGATCTGCGCAGTGGCGGTGTTGGAAAGAGAGAGCATAAACGTCGCCCGTTTGCCCCATAGAGGCTCCAAAAACGCATGGCTCCCCCGGATGATACCGATATGCTCCATCCCACCATGCACACTTTTAGAATCCAGTCTCAGCACCGTCTCGGCCGTGGGTTTGCGCTCCTGCCAGCCAAGGGATTCAAGCTCCGGACTCTCCAAAAACGTATGCACTTTGCCGACACACAGATACCCTACCAGTTGGTACGCTTTGCCCAGCCCGATGATTTTGCGGATTTTACCCGGTCGGACGATGCTCACCCACCCGATCCCGATGTTCATCGCCCGCGCCATGAGCCACATATTCTCGATCGCCGCTGCGACACTGTAGCGCCCGGCATCCTCCTGAGACGTTTGCCCCAGGATCGCACCTCCCTGATAGTGATAAAAGACCGCGATATGCACCGTCGTCTCCCGGAGTGCTTCGAGCTTGAGTTTGGCATAGAGGGGGCGGTGTTTGAACTTTTTTTTGCTTTTTTTGTGCGTTCGGGCAAACTCATCGTACACCTGCTCCTGGATCTGCCGATCTCGGATGACGACAAATTTCCACGGCTGAGAATGCCCAACCGATGGGGCGTAGAGCCCTGCTTCGAGGATTGTATCGATCTCCTCATCACTCACAGGCTCATCGGTAAAGTGGTTACCTCGCACATCCCGGCGGGCTTTGAGAATCTCCATGAGGGTCTGGGCATCGGCCGGGTCAAAGCGTTGCATTTGTCATCTCCTTTTTCAAATTTATCTTTGGTGTTGTCAGGGGACAACACCTACAAGACACGTAACGCGTAACACTTAACACGTAACACCCAAACTCACCATCCACTAATCACCTGAGGGTACGCCCGAAACATCGTATGCAGATACGTCCCTTGCACGCCCCCCTGCTCCCACGTACCGGGTTCTCCTTTTCCACCCGGACGTTTGCGCAGCACATCACTCCCCTGCTCCAGCGTCTGAGGAGTCGGGCATGTGTAGTGAAAGGCATGTCCTCTTACACCTGTTTCGTTGGTATAGTACCCCAGCCGGCAGAAACGCTCCTGAAGGGTAAATGCAATCGGCAACACTCCGCTCATCACACGCTCATCCACCCGCTCACTCAGATAGAGCAGTCCGGCACACTCAGCATACACCGGACGGGAAGTTGCATGGGCAATTAGGCTCTCTCTGAACTTCACCGAATCCGCGATCCGCCCATACGTCTCCTCAGTCTCGACGTACCCACCGGGCAGATACACCGCATCGCACTCAGGAGGGATCGGCTCATCGGCAGTCGCATCGATGTAAACCACCCGATCAAACACCTCCTCCAGGAAACAGGCATTGTCATGGTAGAGAAACGAAAAATTGCGATCGTGCACCACCCCAAGCGTCCGGGCAATCCGGGGAGCCGGCGGAAACGGGTACGGCTCCTCAAATATCGGCTTGGGTATCTCCAAAGACTTCAACCCCTCTATATCAATGTGCTCCAGCACTTCCTCGGCCACCGCCTCAATCTGCCCCAAATCCCCAAGATCGAGCCCCAAATGGGTACTCCCAAGGGAGGGCAAATCTTTGCGTATCCAGCCCAGCACACGGATATCGGGGTGATCGGCCTCGATCTGTCGGCGAATCAGTGCATAGTGAGAGGGCGACGAGAGGCGGTTGAGCACTACCGCGCGAATCGTGCCATCTTCCCGGTAATCTCGCAGACCTTTGAGCACCGCCGAGAGGGTGATGTAGCTCCCACTGCCATCGAGCACCATCACGGTGGGCACCCCCAGCAGACGACTCACCGAATAGGCACTGCACCCCCGATCCTCCCCGTCATAATACCCCATCACCCCCTCGATGATCGCCACATCCCGATCAGCATACCGATCAAACATCCAGCGCACCTGATCCAAGGTCATGATCCAGCTGTCGAGATTGACCGAGGGCGTACCGCACACCCGCTCATGAAACTGAGGATCGATGAAATCGGGGCCGATCTTGAACGGACGCACCGAGTCACGGAAGTGCCACAGCAAAGCGGTGGTGAGGAGTGTTTTGCCCTGGTTGGAGGCGGGGGCGGAGAGGGTGAAGGCTAACATAGTGATCTCCCTGTGGGGGATTTCAGAGTGGGTAGTGGGTAGTGGGTAGATTTTTGGGGCTGGGGTTTCAACCCCATTTTTTCGTTCCCATGCTCCAGCGTGGGAACGCATGCCGGACTATCCTGAGCAGCTGTGAGTGAATAGTGAATAGTGAATAGTGAATAGTTTTGGTGTGCGTTGCATTGCAACGCTTTTGTTATTGGGGACGCGACTTCAGTCGCGTTGAGTGGGACTAAAGTCCCAGCCCCTTTTATACAATAGTTACCATTCATTCTCTGCTCCTTAACAAAATCTACCCTCTACCTTCTACCCACTACCCTCTCTCTTCTCCCGAGAGCTCATACTTATCCAAATACCCCCTCGGAGTCAGCACCAATCCATTGCGTGTCAAACGAGTCGTCGAGTTGCCGACATAGATCAGAGTAGACATCGTCACATCGGGGTGGTCGATCCCCTGCTCTACCAAGTCGGTGGTGGTGGTGACGGTGATGTGCTCTTTGGGGCGGCCGACGTTGGAGGCGATGATGGCAATCCGTTCTGGGTGCGCTTCGAGGCGGGAGAGGAAATTGAGGTAGGGCTGAATCCGTTTTTTGGACTTGGGGTTGTAGATACCGAGGATAAAATCCCCCTCAAGTGCTAATCGCACCCGCCGGTCAATCAAGTCAATATCGGTCAGGCGATCCGAGAGTGAAATGATCGCAAAATCCTGACTCACCGGTGCTCCGATGCGGCTGGCCATCGCCAGAAACGACGTAACTCCTGCG
>JALVWV010000321.1 GCA_027023145.1 Campylobacteraceae bacterium
CCGTAGTGGTGTAAAAAAGGGCACTGCGGTAGTTGTTGCCCCGGTCATTCCCCTGCTGGTTACCACTCGTAGGATCGTGCAGCTCCCAGAATGCCCGGATGAGCTGCTCGGTACCGACTTGGGTATCATCATAGACTACCTGCACCGTCTCGGTGTAATTTTTCACCCCATCGTTATCGAAACGGTGCTTGAGTACCGTTTCGTAGGTTGGATTCGGGTACGAGCCGCCTGCATATCCCGATACGGCACTGAGCACACCCGAGATACGTTCAAAATGCTTCTCCACTCCCCAGAAGCACCCGGCGGCAAATGCGATGGTCTGCTCTTTGGCTTGGAGTGAGAATCCGAGGATCAGGATGAGAATGATTTTTTTCATGGGATTTCCTTTGGTGTATTATGCCGGGATTATACTATTACGGCACCCAAAATATATCCTGTATGCTTGATACCGCACTTTCATACATTGGCAAGGCAGTTTTTCAACTCGCCCCGTCGCTCCTGCTCAGAAATGTTCATGAGAAAATTTAACAGCCTCGGATGGAAACAAACGAAAGTAAAATGGTATAATTCAGGCAAACAACCGGGAGCTTTTCCCCCGCAAAGGATAACCAGATGTCCATAGGATTGCTCGCCCTCTTTGACGATATCGCTTCGATGCTCGATAGCAGTGCCACGATGACCAAGATCGCGGCTAAAAACACCGCCGGAGTCCTCGGGGATGACCTCGCAGTCAACGCCGAAAAAGCCGCCGGATTTCATGCCAGCCGGGAGATCCCCGTCCTCTGGGCGATCACCAAGGGGTCGTTGTTCAACAAACTCATCATCCTCCCCATCGCCTTCCTCCTGAGCGCTTTCGCCCCTTGGCTCATCGTCCCGATCCTCATGCTCGGTGCATTGTATCTGAGCTTCGAGGGTGCCGAGAAGGTGTGGGAGTGGCTCTTCCATCGCGGCGAACACGACGAAGAGGCCGAGACCATCCCTCAGACCCCCGAAGCGATCCTCGCCGAAGAGAAGAGCAAAATCTCCTCCGCAATTCGCACTGACTTCATCCTCTCGATCGAAATCGTCGTTATTGCTCTGGGCACCGTCACCGGTCAGCCGCTGGTCACCCAGATCATCGCCGTCAGCATCGTCGCCGTACTGGCCACCATCGGCGTCTACGGTATCGTCACCCTCCTCGTCCGCCTCGATGACATCGGTCTGGGCATTATCCGCCGCACCCGTGAGGGTACGCTGGCTGACCGCCTCGGTCGCCTGCTGGTCGCCTCACTGCCCGTACTCGTCCGCCTCCTTGGTGTCGTCGGTACCATCGCCATGCTGCTGGTGGGTGGAGGGATCTTCCTCCACAACGTCGAGACACTGCATCACTTTTTTGGGCATTGGCCGATGATGAGTGCGGAGTTGTTGATTGGGTTGACGGTGGGGTTGGTGGTGTTTGGAGTGGAGAGGTTGGTGCATGGTTTGGTGAGGAGTGAGGAGTGAGGAATTTTTTCTCGTTACGAAGCTCCAGCTTCGTAACGTTCTTTTGGATATAGCATAAGTGAGAAATCGGGTTTACGTTTGGGTATGACGTATTTTAGAAGTGCCCTAAAATAAATTTCTTCCCCTGCTTAGAACTCATCAGCACTCTTCCCGAATGTCCCGCATTTGGAATAATGGCCATAGAATGATATTCTGCTATTTCATCACCGTAATAACTCTTCAGGTAATTGTAGGGCACCTCTTGACAAACCAACACAATAAACAATATAATAACCAATATAAAAAGGAGGCAGCCATGTACAAAACCGTCAAACCAGCAACCTTTACTTTTCCTCTGCCCCTGCTGGAAGAGTTGGATAACTTAGCCAAAGAACTGGGCAAAAAGAAAACCGCCATCATGACCGAAGCGCTTGAGATGTATCTGGATATGAACGATTTGAAAACAGCCGAGAGCCGTCTCGGTGACGAAAACATAAAAGCGGATACGTTTTTCAAAGAGCTTGGAGTGTAATCCTTGTATGATTTAGAGTTCAAGGCAAGCGTGAAAAAAGACTTTAAACGCATCGCCAAACCGGATATACTGTTTATCAAAGAGTCGCTTTTGACCTTTGCAAAACATTTCTCAACTGCCTACGAAAACGAACTGCTCAAAACAGGGAAAATCAAAAAGCTCCAAGGCTCAGAAGAGACGCTCTATCGATTGAGGCTGCGCCGATACCGGGTCATTTACAAAAAAGAGGACGATCGGCTTGTGATTTTGGTGCTATCGGTGAAGTCTCGGGAGGGAGCTTATCGGCGTTAGAGATGTTTTCTCGTTACGAAGCTCCAGCTTCGTAACGTCAAGAAATTGGGTTTACGTTTGGGTGTAATCCGACATGGCATTCCACATCGGGAGATGTGGAACGAGCGTTAAAATCGTTTACGATTTTGTCTGGAAGTGAAGGCTTCAGCCTCACCTTGAGATATCCATGTCATTTGAGCTTTGGGTGGGACTGAAGTCTCCACTTCCGGGGAAGAACCACCGGAAGGTGCGCAATTGCGCACCCTGCGTAGCCGATCAATACAACCGCTGAATATTCTCCAGCAAATTGTCCACCGTAATATCATCGCCGTGTTCGACCAGAAGGTCGGTGAGGTATGTTTCACTCGCTTCCATGCCGCCCTCTTTTTCGAGCTCTACCATCTTTTTGTAAATCGGATCGAGAATATCGGTGACGTGATGGGAGATTTTTTTGCGGATCGCCTTGTAGCCGGAGATGTTCCCTTCGGGGTCTCGTACCGTCTCAAAATCGGTAAAAACCCAGTAGTAGCGGCCGTCTTTGGCAAGGTTTTTGACCGCAGCGATGAAGTTCTCTCCTGCTTTCAGTCGATCCCACAGAATACGGAACAGTACTTTGGGCATGTCGGGATGCCGGACGATGTTATGGGGCTGACCGACAAGTTCTTCGGGCGTATAGCCGGAGATTTCGGCGAAGTAATCGTTGGCGTAGGTGATGATCCCTTTGGGATCGGTATCGCTCTCGATGTAGACATTGTTTTTGAGTTCGATCTCTTCGTTGATGGGGGTTGGGTGTTTCATGGGTGGCTCCTTGGTGATGGTTTGTCTGATTTGGGGGCAGGACTTCAGTCCTGCCTGAACGGGACTGAAGTCCCTGCTCCTGAATGGGAACAATACCCGCTGGGTTAATAATGGTGATGGCTTAACGGGTCTTTTCAGCCTTCGGCGGTGCAGGCTCCGCCCGCACATCGCCTCCGGTTCCGAGGCTACAAACGCAAAGCAGTTTGCGTTTGCTTAACGCCTCTCACATGTCAAGGTAACGAATCAATCCCTGATCGATTCGGGTGTAGGGGAGGATCTTGTGTCCGCCGTATTTGGCTTCGAAGATCTTCGCTTTGGTTTCATTGGCAAGCGGGATCAGGTCATCACCGTGTGGCCCGATGATACGGCTACCAAAGACATAAACTGCCTTGGGGGCTTCAAGCTTCTCTCCAGTGAGGTAGTCGCGCACATAGAGTGTCTGCATGTCATCTTCGAGGAGCTTATGTTTTTTGAAATAATCTTGATGGAGATAGACCATCATCATCGATTTGACTGAGACGAAATAGACCGTTTTCCCGTTTTTGAGCGTCGCTTCACACAGCAGCTTGGACTTCATATCGATCGGCATGTTGTAGGCCGGATCGATCAGGGGTTGCTTGACCGCCAGCTTCTGGATTTTGCCAGTAAAGGGGGTGACGGTCGCGGTGGTAGTGTTGGCATCGCTGGCGCTGAGGAGAGATGTGCCGAGCAGAAGCATGATGCCGATAAAGAAGTGTTTTGTCATGATGACTCCTTGTTTTGTGTTAAACATACGATAAAATCGCGAGCGATTTTTGGTGTTGTGGGGGCACAACACCCTACGCGAACAAAAATTCCTAACTCCTAATTCCTCATTCCTAATTTACAAAAGGTCCTTTTTCCGAAACGCAGTGTACCCCAAAAAAGCAAACAGGATACCAACAATAATCGGATACACGACGGAATAAACCATCAACCATACCGAACCCAGGGTGTCGAGCAGATAGTAGGCGACTGGGCCGATGACGGTGAGCTCGGGGTCGAAGAGGGTGATCGCGCCGATGCGGAACACTTCGATGGGGTTGAGCATCGCAAGAGTAACAATGACATTGTCGTCGAGGCGGTTCTGGAGCATGAGACCCATGAGGGCGATGTCGATAAACGCCAGCAGGGTGATCCAGATCACAAATGCCCCGCCGAGTGCGATGTCGCTGGACTTGACGATCGTCGAGAGCCAAAAGGCAATCCCAAGGAAGACAAAACTCATCGACACCAACAGCAGGCTGTAGAGCCCGATCATCCGCCATGGCATATCACCGCCGTGCACCAGTCCAAACACCACACCGAGCAACAGTGCAAAAAAGACCGGAGTAAATACAGTGATGAAGCGGCCGAGCATCTTGCCCCAGTAATAATCCCGCAGGCTGACGGGGAAGGAGAGCATGTACTCGAGGACATTGGACTCCCGGTCACCCGAGATCGACTTGACCGTGGTGATGAGGATAAAGATCGGCAGGATAATGATGGTCACCTGGATAAAGATCAGCATCATCCGGCTGAGCCCAGTAAAACCCATCACCACCGAGTCGGAAACCCCGGTGATAAAGAAAAGCCCCATCAAGCCACCGAAGACCACTGCATAGACATAAAACCACTTCGAGCGGAGGGATTCGCGGATATCGAGGTAGGCGATTAAAAAAAGATTTTTCATTGGGAGGTACCTCCTGCCTGCTCCTGTTTGAGCTTTTGTTGATTAAGTTTTTCGACCGTATGAATGGTGTCGATCGCATACTTTAAATCGTGCGCCTGATGCCCTGCCGGGAAAGTTTGCTCCGTAAAGGCCGCAAATCCATACGCCATCGGAGTGATCGAATCGTCGGTATATTTGGCCGTACGGGCATCGATCCATTTGCCGGTCTTGGCATCGGTGATCCAAATTTTGGCCTGATCTTTCCATGGGATATGCTCTTCGTCAAACCACAGCACGGCACAGCCGATGTCGTCAAACCGGTACACTTTGCCCGTCGCAGGGTTGATCACCTCGACGGCGTATTTCCGCTCGCTGATCGCCATTTTGCACCGTTCGCACATATCACGATCCCAGTGCATGGTGACGGCGGCTCCGTCGGTACTTTTTTTGCTGCACCCATTGATGCTCAGCATGAGAACAAACGCCAAAGAAGCGAGGAGACTAAAGACGCGCATCGTTTACGACCTTCCCAAGATCCATGGTGATCTCCCGATTGACCAGTGCCTCGATCTCATCGAGCCGGTGGGTGATAAACAGCGTCGCCGTCTGCGGGTCGATCTCTGTCAACAGCTGATAAAACTGCTCCCTCCCTTTGGGGTCGAGGTTGGCGGTAGGTTCATCAAAGACCAGCAGATCACTTTTTTTCGAAAGCGCAATGGCGATGAGGAGCTTCTGCTTCATCCCGCCGCTGAGTTTGAAAAAAGGCTTCCTCAAATGCCCCCGCACGTCCAGATCCATCCGAGCCGCTTCGGCGATGATCGCTTCACGCTCCGTCCCGCTGCTGCGTTCGACGAAGCGGAGCAACTCATCGAGACTCAAACGCACTGGCGGGGGAGTCTGGGGAATGAAACTGACGTTTTCAAGCACCTTGACCCGCTCTCTCATCGGGTCGAAGCCTCCGACACGGATGGAGCCACTCTCAATCCGATAAAAGCCGAGCATTGCCCGCACCAGTGTCGTTTTGCCAGCACCGTTGGGCCCCATCATCGCAATGCGGTCTCCGGCTTCGATAGTGATGTTCACCTCATCGAGTACCCGGG
>JALVWV010000322.1 GCA_027023145.1 Campylobacteraceae bacterium
ACAAAGCCTACCGGAAACAGCAGCAGCGCCACTTGGCTTAGATCCACCCCCTCGGAAAGCAACGTATTGATCGCCGCATAGATAAACGTCGGGGCATTGCCGCATGCAAGAATCATCGGCTCATCCCGGTGGCGGTGGATCGCCTCGACCACCGCCGCGTAGCTCCGGGTCGTACCGTGTTCCTTGGCCGACTCAAATGCAAAAGGCTCATTGACATAGCATACCGCTTCATTACCATACGTCTCCAGATAGAAGTTACTCAAGCCCACCCGGATCATATTGACGTCGAGAATGATCCGTGCGCCTTCCTGAAGCAACCCGCGAATCCGCCCTACTGCATCGGAGGTGAAATGAATGTTCTCCAGCACCGCCTCGAAGCAACTCGTCGTATGGATCAACCGCTCGATCACCGCTTGTTCATCGACCGAAAAGTTTGCAATCGCCGGATGTTCTCGCGCAAGCTCCTCGTGGATGGTCTCAAACGATCGCACCGAAATATCCGCCCCGATCGCAACCGGCGGCTCCTGCAATTCAAACGGTACGGACTTCTCAGACTGCATGGGGATCCTTCTTGAAAAAATCGATCAACAGCGTCATGTATCGGCGCACCGTCGGGATTTTACCCTCGATGATTCTCTCACCGGCAAAACCCAAATCCTCAAACGTCACCATCGCCCCCTCTTCAGGAATCGTATTGGTCTCCATCCCAATTTTTGGACGCATATAAACCGTCGTAGTCGGCACCTCTTTGTCCAGTAACGGCACGATCCGCAGCTGACTCTCCCCGACACACAGGGGCTTCCTGGCACGAGCCGAAGCCTGAGAAAAGGACGTCACCCCCGGGATCACTTCACACCCGGCATACACTTCGGGGCGTTGCTCAGCTATCCGATCGAGTAGATAATAGACCGTGCTGTAGATCCCGCTATCACCCAGCGTGACAAAACACACACGTCCATACTCCTCCATCGCCCCATAAAGCGTCTCCACCTGCGCCTGCCAATCCTCCTCACGAAACCGCATCGGGGTATAAACCGGAAAAATTGGCCGTTCAAACCCCTCGCTCTTCATCAGACTCCGCACGATCCGATACGTCAGGGATCGATCAAAGCTCCCGTCACTGCTTTTGGTCGGCACCCCGATTGCATCGCAATCTTTGAGCGCTTTGAGCGCTTTGAGGGTGATGAGTTCGGGATCACCGGGTCCTAATGAGACCATGGTGAGTTGCTGAGTGCGTATCACACTGTTCCTTTATCGAGTTCGGGGCTGGGACTTCAGTCCCACTACTGCGGCCAAAGCCGCATCCCCTGTAAACTATTTCTCTTTTGCTATGTCTATCTGGGGTCTGGTGATTTGTGATTTGTCTGCTGTCACAAAGTGCAGCAGATGAATCATGAATCACCTGACCCCTTCTTGCTGACCCCTTCTTGCCCTCCTAATTGTAGTTGCACGATCAGGAGTATTTTTGGTGGGGCTGAAGCCGCCACTTCCAGAATAAATCGCATTGCAATTTTGGTGTGCAATTGCACACCCTACGCGACATACAAACATTTCTAATTTCTAACTTATAATTTCTAATTTAATCGCATCCCATCTTCGCCATCTCATCGGCAATATTCCCGAACACAATCTCCCGGACACTCTCCAGTTCAATAAAATTAAACCGCTCCGAAGCGCTCTGACTCGGGACGATCCGCGCCTCAAAATGCTCCGAGAGCTCTTGCGCTATCTCGACCATATCTTTGCGGTAGTGATTGCCGCTAACGAGGAGCATCGGGACAACCTGCACTTTGCGCACACCCTCTTGTTTCATCTTGGCAATAAGGCTCTCCTTGACCGCGTACCATGGATAAGCACCCTCAAGAGAGCAAGTGTAGTTGTGTTCACCAAGCCGCTCCAAAAACCCCTCGGCATAACTTACTGAAGCCAGCCCGGCACGATCGAGCACCGGGACACCGTGGATGATGTAAAGGTTGGCTTGATCGGGCTTAGTGATCGCATCGTTGAGCCCTTTGAGTGCCAGGGAGGTCTCTTTGGTCTTGTGGAGGATCGCACGTGTAGCACGGATGTTGGCCATCGAAAAGGTATTGAACCCCTCGACGATCCCCAGCAACACTTCGTGCTCATCGGTGGGGAAGAGGTTGATCGAAGCGACAACGATCCGCTTGTAGCCCATCAGATCTACATCGGCCAGCACCTGCGGGAGATTTTGGAACTGTGTTTTCTCTTTGTTGAGCGCTTTGAGCACCATCCGGGAGGAGAAGGAGAGATAGACATCCGCCTCGGGAAAGCGCTGCTTCACATCCCGCACCAGCGCACGGTACATCTCCTGCTCAATCACCGATCCAAAGGCCGCTAGGACGATCGCCGTCCCGCGGCTGTAGTGGCGGTAGCGTTTCATGAGGCCTTAACTTCACAGAGGTTAAGTTGCTTATCAAACAGACGAGTACAACGCCCTTTGTCCCATGCTTTGACCGCCGAGAGTACCGCCATATCGATCACTGGCTCCAAGATCACTACCAGCATGTACGATCCGCCAAACGCCAGGACATTTTGGATGTTTTCTGCGGCAAATCCCTGACCGTAAAACGCCCAAAACATCACCCAGCCCACAATCGCCCCTTCCCAAACGACGGAGAGTTTGAGCAGTTGGGTGTAGGTCAAATCTTTATAAGCAACCCCCTCAGGGATGATCCGCTTGCGTACACTGTAGAGGATCAGCATGCTG
Organism: Campylobacteraceae bacterium; assembly: GCA_027023145.1. Lineage (GTDB taxonomy): Bacteria > Campylobacterota > Campylobacteria > Campylobacterales > Sulfurovaceae > S017-3. Next base: position 2,729 of record JALVWV010000322.1, read on the forward strand.
GCCAGCAACGTAGTGACATTGATCCCGTATTGTGGCAAATCAAACGGCGCGAAAAAGACCCCTTGGATCAGCAAGCCCATCGCCAGCCCGATCATCGCCGGAGCGATCCCGAAGAGCAAAAAGAGCGTCGTTCCAAGGATCAAATGCACCTCACTCACCCCCACCGGATAATGGGGAAGCACTTCAAAACATGAAAAGACCGTCACCGTACTGATGAGAGCTTTAATCGTAAATGAGATGAGCCCGTTTTCTTTGATATTGTCATACGCCAGCTTGAGGCCGGCACCTATTACGCCCGCTCCTGTGGCGTACCCGAGAAACATTTTTGCGCCTGCTACGACGCCCGGTTCGATATGCATGATTGTCTCCTTGTAATGTGTGATAACAGTATACCCAATTGTCAATCAGGGGATGAAATTTCATCGCACTCTCACTGGTTCCATATCTCCCGATATGGAACCCTTACAACATCTGATTCGTCGGTCGTGTACCATATCAGGAGATATGGCACGAGGGGAATCATAATGCGGTCAAATATTCTGGAAGGATAAACGTGGGGGAGAAGTCTTATGCTCCGGCTGCCGATACGCCAGCATATGGTACTGGTAATTGCTATCCAGACGCGCCAGTTTTTGCCACGTCGAATACATTGCGATGATCACCAGCGAAAAATAGCGCTTTTTGTTGCCTCGGAGATATTTCATGGGGTCTTAGCTCTTTTGGGGAGTGTTGTATGCAACCAATCTATATGCTCTTGCAAATCTTCCCGTATAGGATGGTTCATCGCATCCAGGACAAAGTGTATCCCTTCACGCCTTGCAAGTTTTGATGCTGGCACAAAATCACCATCAACAAGAATAGCTGTTTTCATAAACAAAATCCAAAAAGCCCAAGGGCTCGGCTTCACCTGCATTTCCTGGTGAGCGTACTGCCTTGGGCGTGATATGTCGTATTATACCACATATTTGTGGAATTTTTCAAGTGTTTTTTGTGGTTAGCTCTATTTTTGACTCTCTATTTTGAATGCTCTTTCCGAAACACCCAAAACACCTTATCTGCCCCATCCTCATCATACAGATAGACCGGTGTTTGCTCCACGATCTCCATCCCCAAAACAGCCTGCAACGCTTCGGGAGTATGATAGTACTGCCCAATTTCTCCGGTGGAGCGACGCCATACTTCTCCCTTCCGCTCGAAGAGGTTAAAGACCGAACGATACTCCCCCGCCTCAAAATCGCTATCAATGGTCACAAACCGATCCTCATCCTCGGCGATGAAACTCCCCACCGCCACATGCTCAAACCCATGCAGGGTATTGGTATCGCACAGGAACACCCCGCCCTCATCCAAGTGCTCCCGCACACACCGGCCGAAACGCTCCAGCGCCTTGCCATCTAGATAATTGAGCATATCAAACACCGCTGTGATCACACTATAACGCCCCGGATCATCACACAGGTCGACCTGCTCCGCCTCAACCCCCTGCTCTCTGGCACGCGCAACCATCTCACCGCTCAAATCGATCCCCTGAAAGGAAGCTTGCGGAAATGCCCGCTGGATTCCAGCGATAAAATCACCACTCCCACACCCCACATCCAAAAGCGAATCAAACTCGATACCCTGAAGTGCCAGCAGATAATGGGCATACAGATCGGGTGCAGCTTCTTTGACCCCGAGGAGGTCTTCGACTCTGGCGTAGAGATCTAACGGGTCATTCACTGATCTGATCTACTTATTTTGATTTTGATACGCTACGTGTCACGTCATCCAGGATATCATGCAACTCCGGCAGTACCCCACAATGACTGAGCTTATAGTTATTTTTCAAATCAATCGGATCACGATACACGATCCAGACTTTTCCGGAATAATCCCGGTATACCGCAATTCGCATAGGTAATTCAAGGGCAACATTCGGATCATTCAGGATCATCCGACTGTTGTAATTTGGATTGGCAAACATTATCACTTGTTCATCATTAATATCCATTGACCCTTTGTGTGCAATCGCCCGCTGGTCGATCACATCAAGTACATCCATATGATGACGGGTAAGCTGTTGCTTGAGTGCCTCAACCGTATGAGAAAAGTCCTGATGACTCTCACGGGCAATTAGAGCATCAGCTTCGACCAATGTAAAGCATGCCAAGAAAAACAATATGACCTTTTTCATAAAAACTCCTCTGAAAATAGATACAGGTATCATACCATATCATAGTACCTAAAAAGTGCCAAGAGAATATATCCTAGGGAACATGGAGCTGATGACGGGAGTCGAACCCGTGACCTCCTGATTACGAATCAGGTGCTCTGGCCGGCTGAGCTACATCAGCACGTTGTGGGAGAATTATACCTCTGAACAGCTCAAATGGGGTTGACTTCGGAGCAGGGACTTCAGTCCCGTATAGTGAAGTCCTATTAAATAGAACCATGATAACGGGGCTAAAGCTCCTGCGTACGACGCATATTGACCTGTCACGAGCAGTAATATCTTCCTTTTTTACGTAATGTGGATATGCGTTCCCACCGAGGACGGTGGGAATAAGGTTAAACCATCCGCCAATCACGAATTACGAATCACCCCGGCAATTTTCTCATGCAGATCCAAAATCGCCTCTTTCTTCGCATAATAGCTGTTGGGATTGGCGATCAGGTGTGCCGAGGACTCCATGATATCCTCAGCAACCTTGAGGCCGTTTTCGCGCATGGTGTTTCCGGTCTCGACGATGTCGACGATCGCATCAGCCAGGCCGACCAGTGGCGCCAGCTCGATCGATCCGTAGAGTTTGATCACTTCCACACCGACCGCTTTTTGGGCGAAATAGTCGCGGGTGATGTTGACCATTTTGGTGGCGATTTTGATGTCGGGACGGTTCCAGTCGAGGGTCTCTTCGTTTCGGATGCCGATGGCGACTTTGCAGCGGCCGATATTTAGATCCAACAAATCGATGATCTCCAGACGCTTCTCGGTGATCACATCCAGCCCCACGACACCGAGATCGGCTGCGCCGTGCTCGACGTAGGTGGGGACATCCTGATTGCGGACATT
>JALVWV010000323.1 GCA_027023145.1 Campylobacteraceae bacterium
TCTTTGTTGAACGCTCGCTTGATCGCAGCTTCAATATTATCCTTGGGCATGTTCTGTGCTTTGGCGTTGGCAATGGCCGTGCGAAGTTTGGCGTTCATCTCCGGATCGGGGCTTCCTCCCTCTTTGGCGGCCATCGTGATGATTTTCCCTAGCTTGGGGAAGAGGCGGGACATAGTGCCCCATCGCTTCATTTTGGCCGCTTTGCGGTATTCAAATGCTCGTCCCATAGATATATCCTTCCTGATAAATTATTCTGTTGTGTCGGCAGACTTTGAGCCTACTCTGGAGGCAGGGTTACAACCCTGCATTGCGGGACTGAAGTCCCGCCTCCAAAAAGCGGTGATAGTGTCCGTGAATTATACTCAAACGGAGCTAATGGTTTGCCAAGCGCTTGTCTCGGATACTCATCCGTTTGGTATGCTCATCGACATGGATATCGAAGAGGTCGATCTCTTTGATGAGATTGCTGAGTTTCTTGTAGCCGAAGTTGACTGGGGAAAACGATGAGCGGTTGTTGATATAGTTGCCCACATCGCTCAGCTGTGCCCAGCCGTACTCGTCCATGGTTTGATCAACGGCATCGCGCAGGAGATTGACCAGCCACGTATCGCCTCGCATCTGTTTGCCGCTTTTGCGAGGTGGGGTATGGGGTTCAGGAGTGCTGCCGGAGGCGGGCGCTTTCCCGGGGGGAGTCTGGGGCATAAGCTTTTCGGTGAAAATAAACTGCGAACAGGCAGCCATAAAGGGCTTGGGGGTTTTCTTTTCGCCGAAGCCGAAGACTTTGATCCCCTCGGCAAGCACCCGCATCACCACCGGAGTGAAATCACTGTCACTTGTCGCAAACGCAAAGGCATCGATCTGTTTGGTATGGAGCAGGTCGATCGCATCGATGGTCATGAGGATGTCGGTGGCGTTCTTGTTTTTGGTGTAGTCAAACTGCTGGATCGGTTTGATGGCATACTCGAGGAGTTTTTCTTCCCAGTTTTTGAGGTTCTCCTTGGTCCAGTTGCCGTACGCCTGTCGGATATTGACCACCCCGTATTTACTCAGCTCGCTGATGATGCCGTCGATGGCACGATAGGAGATATTGTCGCAATCGATGAACAGGGCGATGTGGTCTTCGTTTTTTTTCATTTTGTCAACCTTTTCGGACTATTATAGCAAAAAAGTAAAAAATCTTTAGTAGTTTTAAACTTTTTTGATTAGAATGTAGTTACACATTCACGAAAGGAGAAAATGTGCTGAACAAATGTACCAAAACAGGCTTTTTTGTCTGCCTGCTCGTGCTGCTGATACTTCTCTGTACCTGGCTGCACGTAGGGGACATCCAAGCGAACAGGGATGCCGCTGCCGCATCGGCAGCTGTGGTGTCACGTGATGCGGAGGCTCTGCCGGTCGATCGTGACAAAGATGGTCTGAGCGATGCCGTCGAAAAAGAGCATAAGCTCAACCCGATGCTCTCCGATACTGACGGAGACAACAAGAGCGATGGTCAGGAAGGGGTGTCGCTCGACATCGACGGAGACGGAATCATCGATGCACTGGAGTCGGCACTCGATGACAGCGATCTCGATGGTGTCGCGGATGAACTGGACAAAGAAAATGCCAATCCAGATAACGACAACGATGGTGATGGATTTGGCAATGCACTCGAGACGCGGGAGGGGAGCAATCCTTTGGATGCCAGCAGTGTTCCCAATCTTGACAAGGACAACGACGGTCTCAAAGATAGCGAAGAGCTCAACGCCAAACTCGATCCGACTAAAGCTGACACCGATGGTGATGGCAAAAACGATGGAGAAGAGGGGCTGAGTGTCGACACCGACGGGGACGGAATCATCAATGCATTGGAGTCGGCTGTGAACGATGCGGATAAGGATGGTGTCGTCGATGAGTTGGATAAAGAGAATACCAATCCTGACAACGACAGTGATGGGGACACATTCGCCAATGCATTGGAGATGACCAAGGGGAGCAATCCTTTGGACGCCAAAAGTGTCCCCAACTTTGATGCCGACAACGACGGTCTCAAAGACAGCGAAGAGCTCAACGCCAAACTCGATCCGGCTAAAGCTGACACCGATGGTGACGGCAAAAACGACGGAGAAGAGGGGCTGAGTGCCGACACCGACGGGGACGGAATCATCGATGCGCTGGAGTCGGCTGTGGATGACGCCGATAAGGATGGTGTCGTCGATGAGTTGGATAAAGAGAATGCCAATCCCGACAACGACAGTGATGGGGACGGATACGGCAATGGATTGGAGGTGGCCGAGGATACCAATCCTTTGGATGTCAAAAGTGTCCCAGCCGATCGAGACCATGACGGTATTCCTGACAGCATCGATGCAGACAAAGAGCCGATCACGTTTACCATTCTCAAAAAAGGGGAGCATGTTTCACTCACTGGAACATTCACGGATGTGCTCCAAGCACAAAAACTTAAAGCAGCTCTTGATACTGGAAACGTGACGTACGAAAGTGGCGTTATTCTTCAAGACAAATATCTTGTAGATGAAGGGGTGACCGACGCGACAAAAGCTTTGGTGCCCAAGTTTCTAGCTCTCTACCGGAACGGCTCGATTCTTTTCAAGGATGGCACACTGGAGATCAGTGGGGAGGTGGCAAGTGCTGCCGATAAGGCTGCCATGGAAGCATTATTGCTTGAATCGGTCGGATTTGTCCATTTTGTCAACGATACCCATGTTGTCCCGCCGCCCAAACCCAAGCCGGCAGTAGAGAAAACACCAACATCGGAAATGACGCCAAAGGTTGCAGTCGAGAAGAAACCTATCTCATTTGAGATTACCAAAGAGGGCTCCCGTTTTGAACTGGAAGGTGTATTTGCAGATATGGAGCAGATCGAAGTGCTTCAGCATGCGCTTGATGATGTGGGCGCTCTCTATCAAAATGGATCACTTAAACAAGGGGAAAATTTGGAAGGGGATCGTGTTGTTGCGTTGACTGCCAAATTGGTTCCCCACTTTGCTGCTCGATATCCAAAAGGGAGTATTGTATATCGGGACGGTACCTTGGTTGTCGAAGGGGAGGTTTTTAGTGCTAATGATAAAAATATGATGGAGCGGCTCCTCGCAGCCAATGCAATGGGGATCCCTTACCAAAACAAGACAGTCGTAGTACAACCAGCGGCAGTATCCGACCAGGAGCGTCAAGCGTTCCTATCGGAGATTCAATCGATCCTCTCTCATGCGAAGATCACCTTCAGGACAGCCAGTGCCAAACTGACGGAAAAAGGGGCTGCCGTAGTTAAGGAGGTGGGCGATATTCTGCTCAAACACCCGACTGTGCGTGTGGAGATTGGTGGATACACTGACAGTGACGGCAAAGATGCTGCCAACTTGAAGCTATCACAGGCTCGGGTCGATACTGTCAAAAAAACTCTAGTGCAACAGGGAGTTGATCCGTTTCGCATGCGGACAAAAGGGTACGGAGAAAGCAACCCGATCGCCCCGAACGACAACGCTGAAAACAAGGCGAAAAATCGCCGTGTCGAATTTAAAATCATAGGAGAATAACCATGTTAGCAATTGCATCCCAAATCATACTCTGCCTCGTGCTTGCCGCACTGCTTGGCTTGATCATCGGTTACCTGCTCGGTAGATCCAACTGCCCGAAAGATACCTACAAAACCGGCGTCATCCACGATCCGCATACGGCGGACGATGGTGACTGCGGTGACGCGGAAGAGACCGATGAATCCGGTGAAACCTCTACGGCTGATGCATCGGATGATGCAGATACGGAAGTCAATGCCGAACCTCAAGGGTTGGTGCAGAGTGCTAATGAAGCTTCGGAAGAGGTGGAAACAACAGCAGAAGATTCAACGGACTCAGAAGCAACGCCTGCTGCAACCGATGAAGCAGCTTCAGCACCAGCGGATACCGAGGCGGACAAAGGGACAGCCGTAGAAGATGTCGAAGCGGAGAGTGCCTCTGCTGGGTCAGAAGTAGCGGCGGCTGGGGACGAGACTACAGCGTCTGAGGAAAAAGAACCGGAAGTTCCCTCGGATGATGACAAACCAGCCACCTTGCTTGATGCCCCCCGCAACGGCAAAAAAGACAACCTCACCCGTATCAAAGGGATCGGTGTCAAGATCGATGCACTCCTCAACAGTATCGGAGTCTACCACTTCGACCAGATCGCGGCCTGGACAGAGAAAGAGGCCAATTGGATCGATCACCAACTTGCTTTCCCCGGACGTTCGAAGCGCGACGACTGGGTCGGACAGGCCAAGCTCCTCGCCGAAGGGAAAGAGACGGAATTCTCCAAGCGTGTTGATGCTGGAGAAGTGGCTACCAGCAAAAAAAGCTAATTTTCGTTCATAAAAGGAAGTCCATTTTTTGGGCTTCTTTTTGATACATTCATCTTCTTTCTCTTCCTGTCCTTCCAAAAATTTGATTTGCCACTTTTGCCATACTATCAAATTATTTTAACTTCCCTTTCATCCATATGGTGTAAAATATCCCTGCGGAAGTTGATCAAAAGAAAAGGTAGGCTATGAGCAACAAAAAAACAGAAGAACTCGAAACAATTCGGAATCACATTGAGAAGTCTCAGTTGAGTGACGAAGAGAAAAGTAATTCATACAAACACATTGAAGAGTGGTTTGCCGAAGACAAAGCCTTTGGTACTCTGTATGAGAAGCTGGCAGAGATTTCACCAGCCGTAGAGGGGCTATTGTCAGAATTGGGGTTGATATAAAAATATTGGATGCGCCATAGCGCATCGTATCGCTTACGCGAAGATTTTGGGAGCGCCGAGCTGAGCGTGGATCTGGTTGGCCTCATCTGGCTGGATGCGCAGGGCTTGAGCTAGCTGACCAAGATACTGAGCCTCACTGTTCTCATCGAGGTTGATCGCGCTGAGGGAGAGGGCATAGATTTGGTGTTCCATTCCGCGAGGAACATCGTTGGCGAAGGCTTGAACATCGAGGGGCTTTCGGAACTCACTCTGAATAAAATCAATCTCATCCTGTGTCAAATCTCCCAGTTTATCTACCAGGGCTTTTTGCTCCGCCTCATCAAATTTCCCATCCGACTTGGCAGCATTGATCATGGCACGGATGATCAGCGTAGCCTGGTCATTGGCTTGTTTGGGCTCGAGATCGCTGGGGAGCATGCTGTAATCGTCCGGCATAGGGGTAGGAGCATCGGGGTTGACGGTTTGGACGTGTTTGGCTACAGCACCGCCAAGCAAGCCTCCAAGCCCTCCTTGGAGAAGATCCCCAAGACCACCCGCACTGTTCGCGCTGGCTCCAGCACTTCCACCGAGGACGCTGCCGAGTAAATCGCCAAGACCACCACTAGAAGACGGACTACTACCTCCGCCTCCTAGGACGCTGCCGAGCAAGTCACCCAGCCCACTGCCGGAGCTTTGTTGGCTTCCGCCTCCACCCAATACGCTGCCGAGCAAGTCGCCCAGCCCGCCGCCACCGTGAGTTTGCTGGGTAGAGGATCCTCCCAGTGCTGCACCGAGTAAACTCCCCAGTATGTCTCCACCACCGCTCCCTTTAGTCAGAGCGCCACTGCTGAGTAGGCTTCCCAATATTTTGATTGCATCCATTTTGTCTCCTTTATGTGTTAATCATGTAAGATTATACAATAATTAAATTAGAAATTAGAAATTGAACCCTCCGAAAAATCAACCAAAAAAACGGTAAAATAAGATATCAAAGCAAAAGGCGGAGAAAAAGTGATGCATACCCCGAGTTTTTTTGATTTTGCGATGGAGAGCCAAGGTGGAAAGAAG
>JALVWV010000324.1 GCA_027023145.1 Campylobacteraceae bacterium
ATTGAGGAAATCAAGGGGAGTATTAAGATATCCCCATCCCTCAAAACGAACATCCGCTGTCCACACTGAAGCTGTTGGCATACCCGCAGGCGGTGCATTCAAAGCTCATGAGTTTCGGGCCGTACCCTCCGCCCCGACGGTCGGTAAGCTCGATGGTTTTCTGATGACATTTGGGGCAGACGCCATGCTCGATGGCATTGAGATGATCGTGTTTCTCTTTGAGATAATAGGCATATACCATGACGCTGCCGATGCCGACGATGAGTAGAAAAAGAATAAGATAAATGTCCATTTATGAGGCTCCCAGATATTCCAGCACCGCTTGCGCATCACCGGAGAAAACGATCCGGTCACGCTTGCGCCCGATTTGGTAATCATACATGGGGTCATAGTACCGTTCGAGAAGTTCACGAATCCAGATGCGGTGCTCACCGGGATCGCCAGTGCGCTGCTGGTGTTCCCATGCCATCTGGAGTTGATCACTGAGGCGACGATGGTTTTCGCTCCCTAGACGCTTGCGGATGCGGTCGAAGTTGTGCTGCATCACTTCGATCCAAGTGTAGGGGGCGATGCCCTCTGCATAATGGCGGGCATAATCGGCCTGAGCGACGATGACGTACTCATCATAGGTGATTTCGATGCGCTCCTCCAGCGGAGTCTCCAGCAAGATCACTTTGCCCTGCTGAAAAACATCAAAGACTTCGTGCGGGATGTAACACCGTCCGATATTGCGGCTCTCATCCTCGATAATCAGACGGTCAAACCCGGCGGCATCGTGACGGATCTGTGCATATGCGAGGGCGTTTTCGAAGGAGATTTGCGTCGGCTGGGGTGTCGCAAAGCGACCGAAGGAGGAGCCTCGATGGTTGGCCAGTCCTTCGAGATCGATTGCCCCTTTGATATTTTTGAGCAAAAGTGTTTTGCCCGATCCGGTGCGACCGCCGAGTATGAGGATCTCTTTGGCTTGTGCCAGCTGGAGACTGGCATCGATGAGGTAGTTGCGAAAGGCTTTGTAGCCGCCGCGCAGACGTGGAATGGTGAAGCCAGCCTCATGGAGCCATTCTTGGACGATCTGGGAGCGTTGGCCGCCCCGCCAGCAGAAGAGATAGGCATCGGGATGAGCCTTGAGAAACTCGATCCAGGCGTGTACCCGTTCCTCCTTGACCGCTCCGCTGACCAGTTCATGCCCGAGCGCCACAGCTGCTGCGTTGCCCTGCTGTTTGTACACGGTGCCGACTTTTTCGCGCTCGGCATCGTTCATCAGCGGGAGATTGATCGCACCGGGGAAGGAGCCTTTGGCAAACTCCACCGGAGCGCGAGTATCGATGAGGGGACGGGACTCGGTAACAATCGAACGGAAGTCATCGATGAGAGGAGGCGGCACGGTCAACACCTTGTTTTTTGGGCATATTATACCCATTTTAAACCAAACTCGGTATAATACACGCCCCTTTGAGGGTGACAACCCTCCTATCTCGATAGGGACTATTTTTGCGAAAGGAGATACCATGCCCAAAATGAAAAGCGTCAAAGGCGCTGTCAAACGCTTCAAAGTCAAGAAAAACGGCTCACTCAAGCGCGGAACTGCGTACCGTAGCCACATCCTGACCAAAGTCGATGGCAAGCACCACCGACAGATGCGCAGCCCCAAAGTCGTCGACAAGGCGGATGCGAAGAACATCAAAGAGATGATCAACTGATTGACAACTAACCTGCTATCACCCCCGATCAGGGGCAAGTTCGGACAGAGAGAATGTCTGACACCTACTTTCGATTATGAAACATGGTAAAGGAAACACACAATGAGAGTAAAAAACGGACTTGTACGTCACAGACGACACAAAAGATTATTGAAACAGGCACGCGGTTTTTACAGCGGTCGCCGCAAACACTTTCGCAAGGCCAAAGAGCAGCTCGAGCGCTCTTTGGTCTACAGCTATCGAGATAGACGACAGAAGAAACGCGATTTCCGCAAACTGTGGATCATCCGTATCAACGCTGCCGCACGCCTGAACGACATGAACTACTCACGTTTCATGCATGGACTCAAGCTTGCTAACATTGAGCTCGATCGCAAGATCCTTGCTGATATGGCAATGAACGCCCCTGAGGCATTTGCCAAAGTCGCCGATGCGGCCAAAGCAGCCCTCAAGTAAGTTTCTACTTTTTCCCGGGTTTAACCCGGGGCGCTCCTCCTCCCCCCTTTTTTTATCTAACTACGGATTGAAAGATTTTTCCAATTCTTTGGCAATCCCATCGAGTTGTTGACCCACGGTCTCCATGCTGCGCATCCATTTCTCGACAAAATTCTGTGTTGTGTTCAAATCCACTTCGATGCGGTCTTGTGTGATGATAATGCCGGTATCATTGGGCGAGCGGAGTTTCTTTTTGCGTAAATCCTTTTCGATCTGTTTGAGATTGTGATCGAGTTTGCGGGCCAGCGACTCGAGGAAATGTTTGGTTTGATTGGTGTCGATGATGATGCGGTTTTGGTCAACAACGATTCCGATGGGGGGTACTTTTGGGGCATCGGCAGGGTGGATGGTTTGCGAAGGAGCTGTCGTTGTGGAGGCATACTTTCCGATAGTATGGGCACTCTGAGGGGCGACAACCTCCTGAAGACTTTGTGAAACAAAAGTGGTTTGATCTTTTTTCTGACTGCACCCTGATACGGTTATCAGAAGTATCACGCCAATACAGGTGAGAGTTTTTATCATGTATTGCTCCTTTGGATTATTATATCGAAGGAGGGTTAATCGAGGGATCGCCGTTAACCCTTTGTTATCCATGATTAATCATTCATTATCGAAAAAATGGTATATTTCGAGTACCACTTGACATATAATATTATTTAGTATAGAATTACAAAGAAAAGAATTACTAGGAAAAGGAGAAAAAATGAAAAAGTTTTTTATCATGTTTTTTATGCTGTCTGTCACGTTGGCTCTTTCGGCAAAATTGACAAAGTCTCCTACCACTCTGAATACTGAATATACGGTACAAGGCGGCGATACGCTTTATACCATTGCCCGGGATCATCATACGACTGTTCGTGAAGTCATTGAAGCTAATAATTTGAGTCTCAATGCAGTGATCAAGATCGGACAAACGCTTAAAGTACCCCTCAACACCTATTTTCCCACCACAAAAACCGATAAAAAGTCCAAAACAAAACTTACATCATCCGCTGCGACACCTCATCTTCCCCCTTCCCCAGCAGGCACGGTGAATCATGTTGTCAAAAGTGGGGAAACTCTTTTTACCATTGCGCGAGCACACCACACTTCGATCAAAGCGGTGCTGGAAGCGAACAATCTGGATCGCAATGCAGTGATCAAAACAGGGCAAAACCTTATTGTCCCCACCAATACTTATTTCCCCGATAAATCCACAACCGGCACAATGGCTTCGCGCTCATCACCGGCTGCACCATCAACGACGACCTCAACCGTCAAGGGTACATATGTTGTGGGGAAGGGAGATACGCTTTTCTCCATTGCTCGGAAAAACCATATCATCATCAGTAAGCTGATGCGCATGAACGGGCTGGGACTGACCGATTCTCTCCGAGTGGGTCAGATACTTAAAGTCTCGGCGAGCAGTACGTTTGCCCCCAAAAATCTTGACAAACAGCCAATAAGAAAAACAACTAAGAGACGGGAGCTACCCGTAGGAGCCATGCCCAGTTATACGGTGAAAAAAGGGGATACCCTTTGGCAAATTGCACGCAAATACCATTTGACACTGGCTGAAATACGCAAACTGAATAAAATGGGCAAAAAAGACCAAATTCACACCGGTATGGTTCTGGCGGTGGGCAAAGCAGTACGTCCAAAGTCCAAAACATATAAGGTCAAGAGAGGCGATACTCTATGGTTGATTGCCAAAAAATACAACATGAGTACCCAAAAATTGCGTAAACTCAACCATATGCGCCGTAAAGACCGTATTCACAGAGGTATGATTCTCGCTCTTTCCAAAGATGCGGTTTTGCCCAAAGCAACGAAGACAAAAGCCATCATCGCGAAACTCAAGAAAAAAGGTGCTAAGCGGAGTGAGATTGAGGCGGTTTTGGCCAAAGTCAAGCGAAGCAAACGGAAAAATCTGAATATTGTATCCATTTTGGCGCAAGTCAAGCGCGACAAGAAAAAGAAGCAAATCGAAACACCATTGCGTATCACAAAGAAAACCAAGCAGAAGAAGCAATCGCGCCTCGGGTCGGCAATGGCGACACTAAATGGGCATGGTCGTGGGAGTTCAGGATGGTCTAGCAGCACCAAAACAATTCGGGTTGCCAAACGCTACCTTGGGCGACGGTATGTGTGGGGAGCCGTGGGCCCTCGTTCGTTTGACTGCTCTGGTTTTACACAGTATGTCATGCGTAAGAGCAAAGGGGTACGCCTGCCTCGCGTGTCACGCAAGCAAGCCTATTACGGCAAATACGTCAGTCGCAGTCATCTGCGCCCGGGCGACTTGGTCTTTTTTGATACGTCTCGTCGCCGCCGTGGGTATGTCAACCATGTCGGGATCTACATTGGCAACCACAAGTTCATCCATGCCAGCAGTGCACGGCATCGTGTCGTCATTACCAGTCTCAACCGACCGTTTTACAGCGCACGGTTTAAGTGGGGAAGACGGGTAAATTAAGCATCTGTTGCACCCTTTGTTTTCTGATTCGAGGTTCTAGGAGCCTTTCTTGAGCGATGAATAAAAACCGAAATCCACTATTCCTGGCTATTGGAACACTTTTGATAGGAATAAGTACTTTGCCCCTATTGTTTGAAGAATGTAAGGGTGCTTGTGTGTCGATGGGGTTATTTATGTTTTTTCGTTATTTTATAAATATTGAATTTTTGGAGAAGCTTAACAAAACTCATCCAAATATTTATTTTGCTGTGTGGTCGATAATGATATTGTTTTTTGCTGTTTACCTTCCCCTGTGGATAGACAATGGCGTGATGGCAGGTCACTAAAACAATAACGGGGCTGAAGCCCCTACTCCTATAAATGGGTAAAACCTACTCTGCTTCCAGCACCGCTCCACGGCTGGCGTTGGTCACCAGTGCTCGGTATTGACGGAGCCAGCGGCTTTTGAGGGGTTTGACGATTGGGGTGAAGTTGGCGCGACGGCGGGCGATCTCTTCGTCGCTGATGCGGGCTTCGAGGATGTAGTTGTCCACGTCGATGTGGATCTCGTCTCCATCTTCGAGCAAGGCGATGAGTCCTCCCTCGGCGGCTTCGGGGCTGACGTGCCCGATGCTGGCTCCCCGGGTTGCACCGCTGAAGCGTCCGTCGGTGATGAGGGCGACTTTGTCCCCCAGTCCCATTCCCATGATCAGACTGGTGGGGCTGAGCATCTCCTGCATTCCCGGGCCTCCCTTGGGGCCTTCGTAGCGGATGACGACTACATCGCCAGCTTTGACTTTGCCCCCGGTGATACCGGCGATTGCTTCGTCTTGGGAGTTGAAGCAGATCGCTTTGCCGGTGACGACGCGGTCGCCAGTGATCCCGGCGGTTTTGATGACGGCTCCTTGCTCAGCGAGGTTGCCGTAGAGGATTGCTAAACCCCCTACTTCGGAGTAAGGGTTATCGATGGTGTGGATGATGTTGGTGTCTTTGATCTCGGCTTGGCTGACCCGTTCGATGATGCTTTCGCCAGTGACGGTGAGGTTGTCACGGAGGATATCTTCTCCCCGCTTGCGCATCTCATTCATCACGGCAGAGACCCCTCCGGCAGTGTTGATATCCTCCATGTGGACGGTGGTGAGCGAGGGGCTGATTTTGGCGATATGACTGACCCGTTGGCTGATGGCGTTGATGTCCTTGAGATTGAAGTCCACTCCGGCTTCATCGGCGATGGCGAGCATATGCAGGACAGTGTTGGAGCTGCCACCCATGGCCATGTCGACGGAAAAGGCGTTACGGACGGCATTCTCATTGAGGATATTGCGCAGGTTAAATTCGGAAGGATTCTCCGATTTGGCGATGTCACAGATACGCCGTGCAGCGGAACGGAATAGCTCTTCACGCTCTTTGGTCAGCGCCAAAATGGTGCCATTGCCCGGCAGAGCGATCCCCATCGCCTCCATGAGGGTGTTCATGGAGTTGGCGGTGAACATCCCCGAGCAGCTTCCGCCGCTGGGGCAGGCGTTACATTCCATCTCCTGAAGTTGTTCTTCGGTGATTTCACCCGCTTCGTACTCCCCTACCCCCTCAAATACGGTGGCAAGATCGATGGCTGTACCGTCCTCAAGGTGACCGGCCGCCATAGGGCCTCCGGAGACAAACACAGTGGGCACATTGACCCGCAAGGCTCCCATGATCATCCCGGGGACGATCTTGTCGCAGTTGGGGATGGCGATCATGGCATCGAGTTTGTGAGCGTTCATCACCGTCTCGATCCCGTTGGCGATGATTTCGCGGCTGGGGAGAGAATAGAGCATTCCGTCGTGCCCCATAGCGATCCCATCATCGACACCAATGGAGTTGAACTCAAACGGCACGCACCCTTGGGCGCGGATTTCGTCTTTGATAATTTCGGCGACTTTGTTGAGGTAAAAGTGTCCGGGGATGATCTCAATGAATGAGTTGGCTACCCCAATGAAGGGTTTGTCAAAATCCTCGTTTTTGATCCCGGTTGCTCTCAGCAGGCTGCGGTGCGGTGCGCGGCTGTATCCTTGTTTTATCTCGTCACTTCGCATGATTGTTCCTTGAAAAAAAGTGAAACATTATATCACAAGGTAGATTTGAGTGGAAGCCATCATGATATTTCGCTATAATATCCCATAAAATTATGGAGTGTGCGCTATGTGTGCAGAGCGAATGTGGATGATTTGGGTTGCGATTATTCTCGGGTTGGTGATGGGGTTGGCCGGAAGCCAGATGTTTGCAGCTGCCTTTTTGGTGCAGTTGGCGGTCATGACGATTCTTTTGATGCGTGGATTTACTGGCTTTTGCCCTTCTTTGACCCTGTTCAAACAAATTCTACCTCCGTGTGAAGGAAAATGATGGAAAAAGTAAGCTACAAAGACGCCGGAGTTGATATCGATGCGGGCAATGCTTTCGTCGAGGCGATCAAGGCGGATGTCAAATCAACGTTTGACCAAAACGTAATCGGCGGGATCGGGTCGTTTGCCGGAGCATACGCCCTCCCCTCCGGCTATCGGGAGCCGGTGATCCTCTCAGCCACTGACGGCGTGGGCACCAAGCTCAAGCTGGCCATTGAGAGCGGACGGCTTGATACGGTGGGAATCGATTTGGTAGCCATGTGCGTCAACGATCTGATTTGCAACTTTGGTACGCCGATGTTTTTCCTCGATTATTATGCGACGGGTAAACTTCTCCCGGAGAACGCCAGAGATGTTGTCAGTGGTATTGCTGAGGGGTGCCGCCGGAGTGAATGTTCACTTGTCGGGGGTGAGACGGCTGAGATGCCGGGAATGTACTCCGAAGAAGATTTTGATCTGGCTGGGTTTGCTGTGGGGATTGCCGAGCGGAGCGAAATGGATCGGGTCAGCCTGGTGCAACCGGGGCAGACGCTGATCGCACTTCCAAGCTCTGGCGTCCACTCCAACGGCTATTCGCTGGTGCGCAAGCTTTTCTTTGACAAATTGGGGATGGGGCTTGAGGATGAGTTTGAGGGTAAGCCTCTTATTGAAACCCTGCTTGAGCCCACCCGTATTTATGTCAAAGAGTTCAAAGCCAACCGAGATAAGATCGTAGCCTTGGCTCACATTACTGGCGGTGGGATTGTTGAGAATCTACCACGGGTACTCCCTGAGGGAATTACGGCCGTGGTTAAGCGTGAGGCGATCCGTACGCTGCCCATCTTTGACTTCATGTCGCAGCACGTTGAGGCTGAGGAGATGATGCGAGCATTCAACATGGGCATCGGGATGGTCTGGGTCGTTGATGAAGTCAATGTTGATGCGATTCTCTCAGCGACAGACGGCTACGTGATTGGGTACACTCAAGCAGGGGAGAAAAAGGTCACTTTGGTATAATTGCGTAACAAAAAAGTTACACAAAGGTAGAGATAATGGCTGTCCCTGAAGATGTAGGATGTGAAAACAAAGTGTGCATCAAAGCTCCGGAATGTCTGCGTCAGAAGATTCGCAAAGAGGGGAAAGCGCGGGAGATCAAGAGCTTTGGCGGTACGGAGGAGAAGGGCTGCGGCAAGTTTCTCCCGATCAAGGGGTAGTTGGGTTTGACATTTTAAGCTGGTTTGACTATAATGGCAGTCCTTTTTACCAAACGACGGAGTGTGGCGCAGTCTGGTAGCGCACCTGCTTTGGGAGCAGGGGGTCGAAGGTTCGAGTCCTTTCACTCCGACCAGCTTGGTAAAATTGCTTTTCAATATGGTGGGTATAGCTCAGTTGGTTAGAGCACCTGTTTGTGGCACAGGGGGTCGAGGGTTCGAATCCCTTTACCCACCCCATATTTCCTTCTTTTTACATCAATCATGCGCTAGTAGCTCAATTGGATAGAGCACCAGACTTCGGATCTGGGGGTTAGGGGTTCGACTCCTCTCTGGCGCGCCACAGGTTACCCTGTTTTGCGCTCGTAGCTCAGCTGGATAGAGCACTCGCCTTCTAAGCGAGCGGTCTCAGGTTCGAATCCTGACGGGCGTACCACCTTTTAGATTGTTATGTGCGGACGTGGTGGAATTGGTAGACACGCCAGACTTAGGATCTGGTGCCGCAAGGTGTGAAGGTTCAAGTCCTTTCGTCCGTACCACACACAACATACTTTCTGCTATAATACAGTCCAAATAGTTTTTATTCCTAGGAGAAGAAATGGATAAAGGTCTTCTTGTTATCGGCGCCATCGGTGTAGCTATCATCTATTTTGCAACAAATTTTTCTGGAGACAAACCCGCTGATAACGACATCTCATGGTCTGTTTCCGACAAAAATGATAAGCTTTCACCTTATTATGAAGAAGACGTACTTGGAAATCGGGTACTGAATCTCTCAAAAGTTTCCCTTGATCAAGCTAAGTCAATCTGGCCATCAACCCCTACGGCTCAAGAAATTTCATCGATAGTTCCGGATTTTGATTTGGCACGCATTGAGATAGAAAACAGTGTAGTTGAAGGGGAGTTTCGTCAATACCTTTTTCAGTCTCTCGAAGAAATTGAGGGGCGTTTCCAATCCGGGAAGATCCAAAGCAATCAAGCAAAAAAAGCCATACTAAATCTCCGGTAAATCTTCCCCCTTTATTGTGTTCAGCCACGCATCAAGTTTGATTTCAAATCCTGATTTTTTTGAATGATAGTAGGTGTCGAAAACACCGTAATCCTGTTCAACCCATCCTCCATGGTCGTGAGGGTAGCGGTAGTCGGGATGACGGGTTTTGATGTGAGAAGGCACGGGGGCAATGTACCCTGATTCGATCGCTTTGAGGGCGTCGTTGATTGCCAGATAACTGCTATTGGACTTGGGAGAACTGGCGAGATATACTACCAATTGTGCTAGGGGGATACGCGCTTCAGGGTAGCCGATCTGTTTGACGATGGTCAGTGTAGAGGCGGCGAGATTAAGGGCGTTTGGATTGGCGTTGCCAATGTCTTCGCTGGCGAGGACTGATAGCCGCCGTGCGATAAACTCGGGCGGCTCCCCGCCAGCAATTAGACGTGCGAGATAGTAAATCCCTGCATCGACATCGCTGCCCCGGATGCTTTTGATCATCGCTGAGGTGAGATCGTAGTGGCTGTCGCTTTCGCTGGAGCCCGCTTGCAGTGCGTGTGGGCGGATGGCTTTGAGTGCATCAAGTGTGATAGGGGAAGTGACGTGCGCTGCGCTCTCGAGCAGGTTTAATAGAGCCCTCAAGTCTCCGCTACTGGAGTCTATCAGGTACATTTTTGCCTCGTCTTCGATTTCAATATTTTCTTTTTCCAATACCGTTTCCAAAAACGTTTCCATAACTCCCCTACTGATCGCATGCAGTTCAAATAAATGTGAGCGCGAACGGATCGCTGCGGTCATGGCGTAGTAGGGGTTTTCGGTCGATGCGCCGATGAGCAAAGCCGCACTCTGTTCCATAAATGGAAGTAAAACTTCTTGCTGATTTTTGCTCAGACGATGCACCTCGTCGATGAAGATCAGCGGTTTTTGGAGGGCATGAGCGTACTCGCGGAATATTTTGCGCAAATCTTCGATCTTGAGGCTGGTAGCGTTAAACTCATAAAAAGGGCGGTCGAGCGTCGAGGCGATGACGCGTGCCAGGGTTGTTTTGCCGCAGCCGGGAGGACCGTAGAAGAAAATGTGCGGGAGTGCATCGGCATCAATCAGCTTGCGCAGCGGAGCATCGGCTCCAAGCAAGTGCTCTTGCCCGAGGATAGTATCGAGGGTGGTGGGGCGGTATTTTTTGGCAAAGAGCATGGAACTACGCTTTGGTCTCTTTGGCAGGCGCTTTTTGAGTTTCTTTACGCACTTTCTTCATAAAGGCATGCAATGCATCGTACTCTTTGTGGGAGAAATAGCGTGTTTTGTTCGTAGGAAGATTATTGAGTTCAATATCACCGAAGGCCACACGCTTTAAATCAACTACCTTGGCACCAAAATGGGCAAAGAAACGGCGCAATTCGCGATTTTTCCCCTCGGTGATGGTGACACGGAGCTTGGAGTACTTTCCTGTCTGTCCTCGAAACTCGAAAGCAGCAAAGGGAGCGAATATCATGGACGTAATCCCACTTTTCTCATGCGCGCCAGCGCGGGCATCCTCAAGAATAAGCCCCTCTTTCATCGCCGCCAGCATCGCTTCGCTGATCGGCTTGTCGATCTTGATGTTGTACGTACGGGGAAGCTGGCTGCGCATGTAGATGTCGGCTACTTCAGGGGCATCGGTAAGGAGCAGTAATCCCTCGGAGGCAAAATCCAACCGCCCAATTGGGATAAAGTGGCGAAATTTTCCCGGGAGTTTGTGGTAGATGGTGGTGCGGCCTCGGTCGTCCTTTTTGGTGACCAGTACTCCCTTGGGTTTGTTGTAGACGATCATGGTTACTTCGCCAGTTTTACGGGGGTGGAGAAGCTTCCCTTTGATCTCGATTTTCTCGTCTGGTTGGACGTCGTGGGAGAAGTCGGTGACCGTTTTGCGATCGATTTTGACCTCTCCAGCCTCAATGAGGCGATCGGCTTCCCGGCGGGAGTAGCGGGTGTGATGGGCGATGTATTTATTCAGACGCATGGGACTCCTTGGGGTGAACCCCGTGGTATTAGACGAAGAAGACCGTCGGGAGGATGATGGGGTAGCGCTTGCGCGTCCGCACGACGTGTTTGCGAACGATACCACGAAGGTCATCTTCGACCACCTTGGGGTTGCCTGATTTCTCGAGCTTGCTGTTGAGGAGGTACTGTTCAATGAGTTGCTCGATCTCAGAAGCAAATTTCTTGTCCTCTTTGTCTGGGACGAGACCGTGAGATGTGACAATAGGTTTACCGAGTACTTTGCCGGTCTGTTTGGAGACTTGGAGGACGACGTTGACGATGCCGTCGGTCGCCAGCTTCTGTCGATCGTCGACGACGTCGTGTTGGATCGGCTTGTTATTTTGATTGTCGATGTAGGTTTTCCCTACTTTGATGGTCTTGACTTTTTTGATGTACTTGGGAGTGATCTCGATCTGATCCCCATCACTCATCAGGAGAATATTGCGCTCATCGACGCCACACGTGACGGCGGTTTTGGCGTGGGCGGCAATGTGGTTGTATTCCCCGTGAACGGGGAGGAAGAATTTCGGCTGCACGAGACGGAGGATCAGTTTTTGCTCCTCCTGTCCGGCGTGGCCGGAGACGTGGATATCGCTGAATTCTTTGTAGCGGACAGTGACACCGGCTTTCATCAGGAGGTTCATGAGCTTGGAGACACTCGCCTCATTGCCAGGAATGGCGCTGGCAGAGATGATGACGGTATCGGTGGGCTTGAGTTTGATGTGGCGATGCTCATCGGTGGCCATGCGGGAGAGAGCAGCCATCGCCTCCCCTTGGCTTCCGGTAGTGATGACGAGGATCTCTTCGTCCTTGTATTTGCCTACTTCGTGCGCTTCGATGAAGTGTTTGTCCTCGATATCGACAAAACCAAGTTTACGGGTCACTTCGATGTTGCGTTCCATGGATCGACCGATGACGGCGATCTTGCGTCCGTGCTTGACACCACGCTCCATCGCCTGATAAATACGGTGGACATTGGAGGAGAAAGTGGACATGATGACCCGCCCCTTGGCAAGCTCAAAGAGGTTGTCGAAGGTCTTGCCCACGACCGCTTCACTCTTGGTAAAACCTGGGTTGTGGGAGTTGGTAGAGTCAGAGAAGAGGCACAAGACTCCTTTGGCACCGTAATGGGCGAAGCGGTGCAAATCGGCGGTATAGCCGTCAATTGGCGTATGGTCGATTTTGAAGTCAGCCGTGTGGATGATTGTGCCAATAGGAGTTTCGATCGCTAGGGAGCTAGAATCGACGATGGAGTGGGTCATGTGCATCCACTCGACTTTGAAGTCTCCGAGAGTGTATTGCTTGCGTTTGATGATGTAATTGAAATACTTGGTATCGGCAGAGAGACCGTGTTCGTTGAACTTGTTTTCAATCATGGCAAGTACGAGTGGAGTCCCATAAATTGGGAATTTAAGCTCTTTGAAGAGATACGCCATTGCCCCGATGTGGTCTTCGTGACCGTGGGTGATGACGATCCCTTTGATCTTGTCTTTGACGACGTGCAGGTAGCTGAAGTCGGGGACGAGGATATCCACACCGTGCATCGTCTCATCGGGGAAGCTCATCCCTACGTCGATGATGATGGCGCTCTCTTCGCTCTCGAGTACAGCAATATTGCCCCCGATTTCTCCCAGTCCGCCCAGCGGCGTGAAACGGAGTTTTCCCTTGAGATTGGGATCAAGCTGACGCCAGGGGTTCATCCGGGCATCTTGTACCTCGTCATTTTCGATGAGGGCTGCTCGCATCTCGGGGGGGACGTTGGTCGGGATCTGTTTGCGGCGTCCGCCCCGGCTGTTGCCCCGGCCAGCGGTGCGACGGCTGTTGGGCTTTTTATTGCCGTCTTGCTTGTTAGTCTCGGAACGGTTGTTTGGGTTGCGATTGTTGTTGCGACTTTGGCTGTTGCCGTTATTGGCATCGCTGGGGCGACGACTGCGACTGCGACGACTCCGGTTGCTGTTGTTGCTATGCCCATCGTCGCGGGAAGATTGCTCTGGGCTCTGTGCCTTTTTTTCTCCCTCTTGTCCTGGGCGGTTTTGGCGATAAGGGTTTGGGTTGCGTCGGCGACGCTCAGTGTTGGTGTTTTCTCCGTTGCCGTTTGGCTGGCTTGGATTGGTCTTGTCCATCTCTAAATTCCTTTTTCAAAATAGTATACAGTCGATGATATAGGGGTGTTGCAGCTTCATGCGGCCGGGACAAAGGATCGATCTCAAGGGAGGCAAAAGCTTCCCGGATCGTTTGTTTGTCAAACGATCGTTCGAGGTTTTTGCTCAGTTTTTTGCGAGGTTGCGCGAAGGCAATTTTTAAAAACTGTTCAAATCCTGTGTCATCAAGCGAGCGCTCCTTGACGATCGAAAGCACGGCAGAGGTGACCCTAGGCGGGGGGACGAATGCTTCGGGGGGAACCTCGAAACGGAGTCGTGCCTCACCGCTGCTATCTGCGAGCACAGAGAGGGCGGAAAAATCCCGCTCTCCCGGCTGTGCCGCAAACTTGAGAGCCACTTCTTTTTGAACCATCACCAGTACCGATTGGCACAGGGGGTCATGCAGTGCTTTGAGGATAAGGTGGGTCGCGATGTAGTAGGGGAGGTTGGCCACCAGATGGTACGGCTCCTCCAGCAAACTTCCCGCTTCCCAACGCTCCAGCGCATCGCCGCACTCCAGTTTCAGCCGCCCCGAATCGATCTCGGGAGAAAACTGGGTCGGCAAATGCTCGCATAGTCTCTTATCGACTTCAAAAGCTGTGACATTCCGTACTCGAACGAGTGCGGAGGTTAAATCACCTAAGCCAGGCCCGATTTCGGCGACGGGGAGGTCGTCATCGGGCATCGCTTGGATGATTTGATCTACATATCGGTGATCTTTGAGAAAATTTTGACCAAAACGCTTGCTGGCAATCTCGGCTGCATCAATATTACGTTTCATTATACACTTTTTTTCTTAAGGGTGTCTCTAAAAGTTAACGTTTTTTGACCAATACTCTGGCAGTCGCAAACGCAAGCGCCCCTTTCAGGGGTGGGTGCTCCTTTGTCGCATTGGTCAAAAAACATTTTAGAGACACCCTCAAGCGTATGCACTAAACGCACACTGTCTAAAATTTGGCTATAATCCACCACTTACTAAAAGGAAGAAACAGCGATGGATTATTTTGCTAAGCGCATTATACCATGTTTAGATGTCGATAACGGTCGGGTGGTCAAAGGGGTCAATTTCGTCGGTCTGCGTGATGCCGGAGATCCGGTCGAAGTGGCGCGCCGATACAACGAAGAGGGGGCCGATGAGATCACTTTCCTTGACATTGGTGCCAGTCATGAAGGGCGTGATACGATCGTCGATGTGGTACGCCGCGTAGCTAAGGAAGTGTTCATCCCTCTGACTGTCGGAGGGGGGATTCGTCAGTTGGACGATATCTACACGCTTCTTGAAGCCGGATGTGACAAGGTGAGCATCAACTCCGCAGCGATCAAACGGCCGGAGTTTATCACCGAGGGTGCCAAGCGCTTCGGCTCGCAATGCATTGTCGTTGCCATCGATGCCAAACGGGTCGGAGAGGGGAAGTGGAATATCTTCACCCACGGAGGCCGCAACGACACTGGTATTGATGCGATCGAGTGGGCGCGGGAGACGTATGAGCGGGGAGCCGGAGAATTGTTGGTGACCTCCATGGATGCCGATGGCACCAAAGCGGGCTTTGACAATGAACTCAACCGCCGCATCGGTGAAGTCGCTCCTATCCCCATCATCGCCAGCGGAGGAGCTGGCACGATGGAGCACATTGAAGAGGCTTTTACGATTGGGAACGCTGATGCCGCTTTGGCTGCTTCGATTTTCCATTTTAGAGAGATCGACATTATGGATCTCAAACATTATCTCCATGAGCACAATATATCGGTACGAATCTGATGTTTGTCTGTGCAGGGAACTCGGAGCAGTTTGATTTTGCGATGCCAATTGGGATCGGGATGGTGGATGCTGCTATCAATCTGACGCGGTTGTGTTTAGAGCATGCTCCACAGTCTCTTACTTTTGTTGGTACAGCTGGGAGTTACGGACGAAAGGAAATTTTTGAGATTGTCGAGTCTCACGCAGCCGCCAACATTGAAAACGGTTTTTTCGATCGGAAGACCTATACTCCGATCGACAATATCGTATCAACGGTTGAAGATGTTTCACGTGAAACGTTAGTCAACTCTTCCCATTACATTACTACCGATACGGCTTCGACCAAGCAATATCTGGAGAACGATATCGACTTGGAGAATATGGAGTTCTATGCTGTTCTCAAGGTGGCCAAAAAGCTGGGTATCCCTGCCAAAGGTATTTTGATCGTGACCAACTACTGCAACGCCGATGCACACAAGGATTTTATCGCCAACCATGACGAAGCTAAGCGGCTTTTGAGTGACTACATAAAGGATCGCTATGCCTAAACCTTCCATTCTCGATTATACGCGCGAAGAGCTTGCCCAGCAGATCAAGCCCGCGTTTCGTGCCAAACAAATCTACAATTGGGTCTATACCAAATATGCCGATGATTTCAGCGAGATGGCCAACCTCCCCAAAGCGATGCGAGAGGAGCTCTCGGAGCGGTTTACACTTTGCCCGCTGAAGCTGTTGACAAAACAAGTGAGTGTGGATGGGAGCATCAAGTACCTTTTTGAACTGCATGACGGCCATACCGTGGAGGTAGTACTTCTGCTGATGCGCGAAGCACAGTATCATGAGGATGGGGCGCTCAAGCACCATCCGCGCTTTACAATCTGCATCTCTTCGCAGGTAGGGTGCAAGGTCGGATGTGCCTTTTGCCTGACGGCCAAAGGGGGCTTCATGCGCGACCTTACGCCCGGAGAGATCGTGGCACAGGTGCTGGCGATCAAAAAAGATAATGCCATCCCCCCTAACCACCGAGTCAATTTGGTCTACATGGGGATGGGAGAGCCGCTGGACAACTTCGACAATGTTGTCCAGTCAAGCAAAATCTTTTCCGATCTCGACGGCTTGGCGATCTCCCCCCATCGTCAAACGATCTCCACCTCCGGACTCAGTGCCAAGATCCTCAAACTGGGACAACTCGACCTCGGTGTCAACCTGGCAATCTCTCTCCATGCGGTGGATGATGACCTGCGAGAGCGCCTCATGCCGATCAACAAAGCCTACAACATCAAATCGATCATGGATGCTGTCAAACAGTTCCCTGTCAATGCCCGCAAGCGGGTGATGTTTGAGTATCTCGTGATCAAAGATGTCAACGATGACCTTGCCGCAGCCAAAAAACTCATTAAGCTTCTCAACGGTATCAAGGCCAAAGTCAACCTCATTTACTTCAACCCTTACGGCGGTACAGAGTTTAAACGACCGGAGGAGAAGGACATGATCGCCTTTCAGGAGTACCTCATTCAGCGAGGATTGCTTTGCACGATCCGGGAATCCAAAGGGTTGGATATCTCGGCAGCCTGCGGGCAGTTGCGGGAGCAAAACAGGAATATAAATTAGGAATGAGGAATGAGGAATTTTGGTATGCTTTTCGTTGAAAAGCTTTTATCTTGGCAGGGGCTGGGGCTTTAGCCCCACTATTAAAACAAAAGGCAAAACATGACAGCTTTGGATATATTTCAATACGGATTGATCGGTGCAGTAGTGCTTGTCGGCGTGGTAGGTATTATTATCGTCGTCCTCAAAGAAGACACATAGAAGCGTTGCGCAGCAACACATACCAAAACTCCTAACTCCTAACTCCTAACTCCTCACTCCTCACTGTATCTCTTCTCCCCCCGCTCTCTCGCCAGCTCCTTTTTGGTCCCCTCAAAATCAAACCGGCTCTCGATATAAAATGGATTGCCATATGTAAATTCAAGGGTCTGCGCATGGAGCATGAGACGGCTGGCACCGGTGTGGTAGAGGCGTTCTTCGGGGGAGAGCCTCTCCTCGAGATACTCAGTGGTCACACCAAAGGTTGTGCCATAAATTGGATCACCCAAAATGGCATGTTTCACGTGAAACAAATGGATGCGGATTTGATGTGTCCGCCCAGTGAGGGGGCGGCAACGGAGCAGGGTGGCGTCATGCTCGGGATCGTATTCGATTACTTCGAAGAGGGTCTTGGCTTCTTTTCCCCGCTCAAAATCGACGAAGACTTTGTGTTTGGTTTGGCTGTAATCAGGGTTGATACGGATAGGGGCATCGACGGAGAAATTATCGGCTATTTTGCCGTCTACCCATGCGAGATAGGATTTGCGGATGGTTTTGCGTTCGAAGGCTCCCTTGAGAAACGTCTCTGCTTTTTTGTGGCGACTGGCGAGGACGAGGCCGGAGGTCTCCTGATCGATCCGGTGGACGGCATTGGCATGTTGGCCGGAATGGGCACGGATCTCATCGAGGAGGGTGTAGGGGGACTGGGTGCGGTTGGGGTGGACGAGGATGCCGCTGGGCTTGTCAAAGACGAGGAAATCGGGGGTGACAAATATGGGGGCATTGCCCTGCGGCTGAGGCTGGAAATGCACCACCTGCACCTTGCCTTCGATCCGGGCTGATTTGTCGGTCATGGGGTGACCGTTGATGAGGAGGCGTTCCCGGTCGATCACCCGCTGAGCCTCTCCCTGACTTAGCCCAAATGTGCGCATGAGAAAGACAAATCCGGGTACCGACTCTTCCACATGAAAATCTTCGATAACAAAAGGCATTCACCCCCCCTTAACCGCTCTTTTTGTAAAATAATATCTATATTCTCATTAGGCCGTCTCGTAGTCTAACGGTTTTCTTCATTTTAGTACAATAGCACGAGAAGTAAATTAGCAAGCAAAGGTTGAATCTCCTGTAGGTCACCGGTTTCACTCGATAGCTCCGGCAGTCGCAAATGTGATAAGCGTGAGCAAAAGACAACTGCTTGTCTTTTGTAGCTTTGAAACCATAGCGGTCGGAGCGAAGCGCAGCCGAGGAGGCTGAGCCCCTTTCAGGGGTTGGGTGCTCCTTTGTCGCCATCGAGTGAAACCTCTGTTGCCAAACTAATGAAGTGTTCCATAGATGGCTCTAATAATCAAAGGAAAAAGCACATGGTAGAACGATACGCACGAAAAGAGATGAGTGACAACTGGACGATGCAGGCGAAATATCAGGCGTGGCTTGATGTAGAGCTGGCGGTGGTCAAGGCGTGGAATCGACTGGGCTTGATCCCGGATGAGGATGCACAGAAGATCATTGACAATGCCGGCTTCAGTGTTGAGCGGATCGATGAGATCGAGGCGGTGACCCGGCATGACTTGATCGCGTTTACGACGTCTGTCTCTGAGACGCTGGGGGAGGAGAGCCGCTGGTTTCACTACGGGATGACCAGCTCCGATACGGTCGATACCGCTGTAGCACTCCAGATGAAGCGTTCTCTTGAGATCATCATTGAGGATGTCAAGATGGTGATGGTCTCGATCAAGAAGCGTGCCGAAGAGCACAAGATGACTCTCATGGTCGGCCGTAGCCACGGGATCCATGGGGAGCCCATTACCTTCGGGCTAGTACTGGCCGTGTGGTACGATGAGATGCGGCGCCATCTGGAAAACCTCGAACAGACAATGGCAGTGATCGCCGTGGGTCAGATCAGTGGCGCGATGGGTAACTTCGCCCATGCCCCACTCGAGCTCGAAGAGTACGCCATGGAAGAGTTGGGGCTTGCTCCCGCGCCTGTGAGCAACCAAGTGATCCAACGTGACCGCTATGCCCGTTTGGCGACGGCATTGGCACTGCTGGCCAGCTCCATTGAGAAATTTGCCGTGCAGGTACGCCACTGGCAGCGTACTGAAGTGTATGAAGCCGAAGAGTTCTTCGCCAAAGGGCAAAAAGGCTCCTCCGCCATGCCCCACAAGCGCAACCCGATCCTCACCGAAAACATCACTGGCTTGGCACGCATGATCCGTGCCTATGCCGCTCCGGCGATGGAAAACGTAGCGCTCTGGCATGAGCGGGACATTTCCCACAGTTCGACCGAGCGCTTTTGGCTGCCGGATAGCTTCATCACGAGTGACTTTATGCTCCATCGGTTCAACAACGTCATCGCCAACCTCACGGTCATGCCCGAGAACATGATGAAAAATCTCAACCTCACTGGAGGATTGGTCTTTTCCCAGCGGGTACTTCTCGAACTCCCCAAGGCTGGCGTGAGTCGTGAAGATGCTTATCGGATTGTCCAGCGCAATGCGATGAAGGTGTGGGAAGAGATTCAGCAGGGCAAACCGACTCTCAACGATAAGGGAGAGAGCCTTTACCTCCAGTATCTTTTGGCGGACGAAGAATTACGCGAGAAGCTAAGTGAAGAGCAGATTCGCGAAGCGTTTAATTACGACTATTATACCAAGAATGTCGATAAAATCTTTGCGCGTGTTTTTAACAAAAAGTGAAGTGATTTTTCTGTAAAATCCCCCACGCAATATGGGGAGAATTAATGCAGATTAATTCCAATAAAAAAGACAGAATTACCCAAAATTCTACATAGATTTTTGTCGTATACTTCGAGTAATTTTCTCTGTTCACAAAGCGTATTATCAGAATCCAAACAAAGGTTAGGGATGATTAGAGTAGTCAAGCGAAATGGGCGTGTCGAGACATTGGATGTTTCCAAGATCCAAAAGTATACAGCGGATGCAGTTGCCGGTCTCGAGGGGGTCAGTCAGAGTGAACTGGAGGTCGATGCCCATTTGCACTTCCGCGATATGATCACCAGTACGGAGATCCAGGAAACCCTCATCAAAACCGCCGTGGACAAGATCGACCTCGATCGTCCCAACTGGACATTTGTCGCAGCACGCTTGTTTCTCTACGACCTCTATCACAAAGTCTCCGGCCATACTGGCTATACTCATCTCCGTGATTATTTTGAGCGTGGTGAGAAGGAGGGGCGTATCCTTCTCGGGCTCAAAGAAAAATATGACCTCGATGATCTCAATGACCACATCCAGCCTGAGCGCGACCTTCAATTCAACTACCTTGGGATTCGCACCCTCTACGACCGTTACTTGATCAAAGATAAAAACGGAGAGCCGATTGAGCTGCCGCAGCACCTCTTCATGGGGGTGGCGATGTTCCTCGCTCAGAATGAATTCGACTCACAAACTTGGGCGAAGAAGTTTTACGACATTATCAGCAAATTTGAGGTGATGGTTGCTACTCCGACCCTCTCCAATGCCCGGACACCTCGTCACCAGCTCAGTTCATGTTATATCGGATCGACACCGGACAACATCGAGGGGATTTTCGACACCTACAGTGAAATGGCGCTTCTGAGCAAGTTTGGCGGCGGGATTGGCTGGGACTGGATGCAAGTACGTGGAATGGGTTCGTTCATCGACGGCCACAAACATGCCGCCGGGGGAATCGTGCCGTTTCTTAAAATCGCCAACGATGTTGCCATCGCTGTCGATCAGCTCGGTACCCGCAAAGGGGCAATCGCTGTCTACATCGAACCATGGCACATCGACGTGCGTGATTTTCTCGATCTCAAGAAAAACTCCGGAGAGGAGCGCCGCCGTGCACACGATCTCTTCCCAGCACTGTGGATCAATGATCTGTTTATGAAGCGGGTCGAAGCAGACGAAATGTGGACACTCTTTGATCCGTACGAGGTCAAAGAGTTGACGACGCTCTATGGTGAAGAGTTTGAAGCCCTCTACGAAGAGTACGAGAAACGTGACGACATCACCAAAGAGGTAATCTCCGCCAAAGCATTGTGGAAGGAGGTGCTGCGAAATTACTTCGAAACGGGCAACCCGTTCCTCACCTTCAAAGATGCAGCCAACCGAGCCAATCCTAATCGCCACACCGGCGTCATCCGTAGCTCTAACCTCTGTACTGAGATTTATCAAAATACCAACCCAAATCATTACAAAACCCGTGTAATTTTCGAAGATCGCAGCATGGCCTATTTTGAAGAAGAGGAGATGGTGACGGTTGACAACGGGATGACGAAGCCCGCTAAAAAAATCACGGCGCTTGACAGCCTGGGCGGCAAAGCAATTTGGATGGTGGACAAGGAGAAGATTGACGGCGACACCGCCGTGTGCAACCTCGCATCAATCAACCTCTCCAAGATCAATACCCCCGAAGACATTGCCCGGGTTGTTCCGACCACCATCCGAATGCTTGACAACGTCGTTGACCTCAACTTCTACCCTCTGGCCAAAGTCAAAAAGACTAATCAGAAAACTCGTGCGATTGGGATGGGGGTCATGGGAGAATCTCAGATGCTGGCCGAAGCAGGGATCATGTGGGGGAGCGATGAGCATTTCCACAAAATTGATGAGGTGATGGAGTCGGTGAGTTATTACGCCATACGCGCTTCGAGCGATCTGGCACTTGAGAAAGGAACCTATCCGACCTACGAGGGCTCCGACTGGTCCAAAGGGATTTTCCCTATTGACAAGGCCAACCCTGAAGCGATCAAGCTGGTCGATCGCGGAGGATTGTTCGGCTACACCCACGATTGGAGAGCGCTCAAGGATAAGGTGATGCAGGATGGCATGCGCAACGGCTACCTCATGGCCATTGCCCCCACCAGCTCTATTTCGATCCTCACCGGTACGACACAGGCGATCGAGCCAGTCTACAAGCGCAAATGGTACGAGGAGAACCTCTCTGGCCTCATCCCTGTCGTTGTCCCCAATCTGACGCTGGATACCTGGCAATACTACACCCCGAGCTATGAACTCGATCAGCGTCTGTTGGTACGTGCTGGTGCGATCCGCCAGAAATGGATCGATCAGGGGCAGAGCCTCAATATCTTCATCACCCTTGACAAAGCCAGTGGAAAATACCTCAATGACATTTACATGGAAGCGTGGAAATTCGGTCTCAAATCCACCTACTATCTCCGCAGTCAGTCTCCCGAAGCGGCCAAAGCTGAAGAGGGAGTGGAAGACCGCAGTGCTGAGTGCGTGGGGTGTCAGTAAATTAGGAATGAGGAATGAGGAGTTAGGAATTTGGGTATGCGTTGCCTAGCAACGCTTTTAGTGATTTGCTTGACAGACAACAGTGCTTTTATCCTCCCCACCCGTGCATCTTTTTCGCACTGATTACCTGCCATCTTTCGTCGAGTTCAAAGGCACTGATAGCGACGAAAAAATTTCCTTCCAAAACGTTTCGCCATGTTTCGATCTCTCCGATATCTTCTGCAGAAAGAAGGATGAAGATGTTCGCAGCATTTTTCATCGCGCCGTATACGGTTTTGACAAAATGCTCTTTCTCCTCAACCGATGCCTCAACGAAAACAAAATCATACAGTTTGGCTT
>JALVWV010000325.1 GCA_027023145.1 Campylobacteraceae bacterium
CGCTACAAAGGTCTGGGTGAAATGAACCCCGAACAACTCTGGGAGACTACCATGACCCCTGAGAACCGCCGACTGCTCCAGGTCACTATCCACGACTTCGACGAAGCAAGCGATACGTTTACCCTCTTCATGGGCGATGAGGTTGAACCCCGCCGAAACTACATCGAAACCCATGCCAAAGATGTCAAACATTTGGATGTTTGATGCTGATCTCTGAGCAGGAGGAGCGAACCCGAAAGTTTAAATTGGCTCTACGAGCTGGATTGCCCGTTTTGATCTTGATAGGCTTGGTGATCTATGGAACCTTTTTTCAGGGCAGAAGTTTCTATTTGGGTCCCAAAGAGGCGTTGCTGGCTGCTGCTTTGGTTTTTATTACAACCTATTTTATCTTCTTTATTCTCGAAGAAGATGGCAAAAAAACCTTGGTAGACCACGAAACAAATAGCTACAATTACCCTGCATTCCTCACACACTATAAGAGACACAAACCCCAATCATTGGGGCTTTTGATCTTTGACAATCTTGACACGATCCATGAAAACTACGGCATCGATGATATCAACAGCATGTTTCGCTCCTTGGTGGATCGCCTTGACCGCACTCTCTCGACGCACCAGATACGCAACGCTGTCCTCGGGCGAAAACAGGGAGCAGAATTTCTCATCGGGTGCGATTCGGATGAAGAGGCATTGCGCGAAGCACTTGCGTCATTTGTATCCAGTCACCCTTCAATCCACGCCATTGAGCTTAACTACCGCTTCGGAACCCTCAGCCAGCCGGAGGGGGATTTGGAAAAGGCTCTTTGGCAGATTCGCAATATGATTGTCGCTCAACAGCGCGAACACGCTTCCTTGGTGATCAAGCCACCTGCCCCAGTCAACAAAAAAAGCTTTGATGCCCTAGAGCAGAACATTGTGGAGGCGATCCAGAATAACCAGATTGTTTTTAGCTTCCGCCCCCTTTTCAATACCAAGCGCCAAGCCATCGATACATACGAGATCGCCGTCACACTCCAGCCAACAGCAGGGGAGTCCATCCCGCCACGCATCTATCTTCCCATCGTCAATCGCCTTGGATTTGGGCGCGAGTACGATTTGGCTATTTTGAAACGCACGATAAGTCTCCTGCCCTTGGTCGACGAGAACATAGCATTCAGTTTCAACCTCTCCCCTTTCTCGCTGCGCAACCGTGACTTCCAGACCAAAGCATTTGACATCGTGACGCAAAGCGGGGTCAACCCTTCTCGTCTGATTGTTGAACTCTATGAGCGAAAAACCCACCACAACCTCGAAGGGTACCTCACGACGCTAAAAGCTTTTCGCGTTCAAGGTTTTCGCATCTGTATCGACAACTTTGGCTCCTCCAATGCTTCGATGGAGTACATACGCCATTTCAAGTTTGATATGGTACAGTTTGACCGCGACTATGTCAGCAAACTGGATGACCAGAGCAATTGCACTATGCTCCAGTCTTTGGTGGAAATGTCCCAAAAACTGGGGATCACAACTGTTGCAAAGTGGGTCGACAGACCATCACAAAAAGAGAAATTGATCGCCATGGGCATCGACTACCTCCAAGGGTTTGGTGTCGCCAAACCCCTCTCAGAAACGCAGCTGATCCATGCCTACAATCTTCCAACACTCAAGGAGCCTTCATGAAATACGGTGAACAAGAGATACACGACTTCGATATCCACTCTGAGGAGCACTACTGGCCCAATACACATGACAAAAACTACACCATTGACATCGAACTTCCTGAGTTTATGTGCCGCTGCCCTCGGTCAGGCTATCCCGATTTTGCTACCCTCAAGCTCAGCTACTGCCCAAACAAGCATGTGATTGAACTCAAAGCACTCAAACTCTATATCAACACTTTTATTGATCGTTACATCTCTCACGAGAACAGTGCCAATGAGATCTTCGATACCCTCCAAAAAGGGCTCCAACCCAAATGGATACGCCTCGAAGCCGACTTCAACCCTCGTGGCAATATCCATACTGTCATTACTATTGACAGCCGCGATCAGTAATTCTATGACAATTTGACATATTTTTATCCTCGATCTTCTCCTTTGGGTATCATACCGATATCGATCCAAAGGAGTAACCATGGAGATCCATTTTCACAACATCATGCAGCGTCTTGAGACGGTTTTGCGCGAGAAGAAAAACAAAGAAAAAATCCTGAACAAAGAGCTCGCTGCTGAGCTTGGTCTCACCCCTGACTATTATGCTGTCATCAAAAAGCGGGGCAAGGTGCCGTACCTTTCTCTTGCCCTTTTTGCCCAAAAGGAGCGCCTCAACCTCAACTGGCTCCTTCTCGGCTCCCCACCCAAGCATATTTGCAAAGGTTCTCTTAAGGCGTCTTGACCTATCCATCCCCGTATGCTATAATAACCTATTCCAATTATACAGAAGGAGACACAATGGGCGCACGCGACGACAAAATCGCTAAGTACATCGATGAAAATAAAAAGCTCGGTCTCGGACTCTCCGATGACCTCATCACCAAAGTAACGGTAGGGCTCGGTCCTTCCATCTACAAAAAGGATTCCGAGACCGTATCCTGCTCCGACGCAGCCGAGCTCGAACGTGTCAAGAAAAACTACCTCATCAAAAAGCTTGGCTGCACAGAGAGTCCCCAGCTTGATGACGCCATCAAGGATGTCTGCGCAAAAATGGGATCGTCCAACCGCAACAAATACCGCGCGCTCTTTTATGGACTGCTGGCCAGCAACTTCAAAAAAGAGAGTGTGTACGCCTGACGAATACATGCTGGGGCAGAAACAATCCCTTACCCCTCCTTGAGAATCCTTGGTAGGGTGATCCCCGTTTGGCTCTGATACTTCCCTTTGCGATCAGCATAGGTGGTTTCGCACGCTTCATCCCCCTGAAGGAAGAGCACCTGTGCGATCCCTTCGTTGGCGTAGATTTTGGCAGGCAGAGGGGTGGTGTTGGAGATTTCGATGGTGATGTGCCCTTCGAATCCAGGTTCAAAAGGGGTGACATTGACAATGATGCCACAGCGAGCGTAGGTGCTTTTGCCCAGACAGATCGCCAACGTGTCGGAGGGCATTCTGAAGTATTCGATGGTGCGTGCGAGCGCAAAAGAATTGGGGGGGACGATGCAGATGTCGCCTTTGAAATCGACGACATTGTTTTCGTTGAAGTCTTTGGGATCAACCACTTCAGCGTTGATGTTGGTGAAAATCTTGAACTCGTCGGCGACACGGATATCGTAGCCATAGCTGCTCAGCCCATAACTGATAATGCCTTTACCAATGAGGTCTTCGCTGAATGGGGTGATCATCCCATGTTCACGCGACATTTCTCGTATCCACTTATCCGATTTGAGTCCCATTTTTGTCCTTTTTGAGCCTTTTTGGCTCTGTTTTGCGCCATTTGAGTCGATTTTGGATCCAAATAACACACTTTTGCAGTAAGATTGTGGTATTATATCCAACTTAAAATTCAGGACAGGAGTCCCCTATGAAGTTGGATGAGATCAAAGAACTTGCCCGAATCTTCGGCAAAAGCAAATTGGATAAAATGAAAATCAAGATGAAAGATTTTGAGTTGGAGATGGAAAAGGGGGGTGAGGCTCCAACACCAGCTACTGTCGTGGCTCCTGCTGCCGCCCCTGCTCCGGTCACTCCGCCTCCCGCTCCCGTTGAAGCAGCAGCAGAAGTTCCTGCCAAAGGAGATATCATCTCCTCCCCCATGGTCGGCACCTACTATGCTTCTCCTTCTCCGGATTCCCCCCCATTTGTCACAGTAGGAGACATCGTCAAAAAAGGACAACCCCTCTGCATCCTCGAAGCGATGAAGATCATGAACGAGCTTGATGCCGAGTTTGATTGCAAAATCATCGACATCCTTGTCGAAGATGGAGAGGCGGTCGAGTACGACAAGCCCCTCTTTGTCGTCGAGAAGCTCTGATCATGGCTCAGATCAAGCGGATTCTGATCGCCAACCGGGGGGAGATTGCCCTCCGTGCGATCCGGACGATCAAGGAAATGGGAAAAGAGGCTGTTGCGGTCTATTCTACTGGCGACAAAGAGGCCGGGTATCTTCGCTTTGCCGATGCATCGATCTGCATTGGGAGCGAAAAAAGTGCGGACAGTTATCTGAACATTCCGGCGATCATCTCTGCGGCAGAACTGGCGGAGTGCGATGCCATCTTTCCCGGCTATGGCTTTTTGAGCGAAAACCAGGATTTTGTCGAAATCTGTGAGCGCCATGGGATTAAATTCATTGGCCCTACCGTTGAGGTGATGCAGTTGATGAGCGACAAATCCAAAGCCAAACAGGTGATGGCCGAAGCGGGCGTCCCGACCATCCCCGGCAGCAACGGTGCGGTGCGCAATGCCAAAGAAGCCCGTAAGCTGGCCAATGAGATGGGCTATCCAGTCATCCTCAAGGCGGCTGCTGGCGGCGGCGGACGCGGGATGCGGGTGGTCGATGCGCCTGAGCGGATGGACAATGCCTTTCTCGCCTGTGAATCCGAAGCCGTAGGGGCGTTTGGCGATGGCACCCTCTACATGGAGAAATTCATCGAAGCCCCTCGCCACGTCGAAGTCCAAGTAATGGGGGACAGCCACGGAAACGCCATTCACCTTGGTGAGCGTGACTGTTCGATGCAGCGCCGCCACCAGAAACTGATCGAAGAGTCTCCGGCACAGGTGCTTGATGATGCCCGCCGTACGGAGCTGCATGAAGCGGCTGTGCGTGCGACCAAACACATCGGGTATGAAAATGCCGGGACGTTTGAGTTCCTCGTCGATAAGCATAACGATTTTTATTTTATGGAGATGAATACCCGCCTCCAAGTGGAACACTGTGTGAGTGAGGAGGTGAGTGGAATGGACATCATCGAGTGGATGATTCGTGTCGCCGAAGGAGAAGCGCTACCCAAACAGGAAGAGATTCATCTTGATGGTCATGCCATCGAGTGCCGGATTACCGCTGAAGATCCCGTGAGCTTCCTCCCCAGCCCCGGTAAGATCGTCAAATGGATCGCCCCAGGGGGCAAAGATGTCCGGATTGATACGCATGCTTTTTGTGGCTACACCGTACCAACGCACTACGATTCGATGGTGGGCAAGCTCATCGTCTGGGCGCCTACCCGGGAACGCGCTATTGCCAAAATGCAGCGGGCATTGGATGAGTTTGAGGTCGAGGGAATCCGTACGACGATTGACTTCCATCGCAAGATGATGCGCAACCCTGATTTCCGCACCAACAACTTCGATACCAAGTACCTTGAGGATTATGCCGGATGAGTGTCGTGACCCGTTTCGCCCCGTCCCCCACGGGGTATCTGCACATTGGGGGGCTCCGTACGGCGCTGTTTTCGTGGTTGGCTGCCCGGCACCACGAGGGGGCATTCCGCCTGCGGATCGAAGACACCGATCTGAGCCGCAACTCCGAGGAGGCGATGAAAGCGATTATCCGAGCCTTTGACTGGGTGGGGTTGAACTACGACGGCGATGTGGTGTACCAGTCTGAGCGCTTCGATCTCTACCGGGAGTACATCGACCGCCTCCTTGGGGAGGGCAAAGCCTATCGCTGCTACATGACCCGCGAAGAGCTAGATGCTCTCCGTGAGGAGCAAATGGCACGGGGTGAGCGTCCCCACTATGACGGTCGGTATCGGGATTTTACCGGCACACCGCCGGAGGGTATTGACCCGG
>JALVWV010000326.1 GCA_027023145.1 Campylobacteraceae bacterium
GGTATGGGTGATTATATTTCGGATACATTTTCTGAACGTGTAACCAAGGGCGCACACGCGGGTGCGCCCCTACGGGGGGTTGCCGTGGGTGATGTTGTGCAATGGTTTAAAACTATGACAACCAACCAATACATCAATCACGTCAAATCCGGTATCCTCCCTCCGTTTGACAAACGAATCTGGCAACGTAATTATTATGAACACGTCATCCGCGACGATGCGGATTATGATCGGCTTGTCGCGTACATTGCTGACAACCCTGCGAAATGGGCTGAGGATATGTTTGCGAAATTATAACGGTGAAAAAAGATACTACCCCCGCAACCGCTCCGCCTCCCCCCGCGCCAGCTCATCACACCGTTCATTCTCAGCATGCCCGTCATGTCCGCGTACCCATTGACCTCGGACGGTGTGGGGGGCGGAGACTTCGAGGTATTCACGCCAGAGGTCGGGGTTTTTGACTTTTTTGAAGTCGCGTTTGATCCACGCCGGGAGCCATTCGTTGATCGCTTTGACGACGTAGCTACTGTCGCTGACGACAGTGACGTCACAGGGCTCTTTGAGGAGTTTGAGCCCTTCGATGACCCCGCGCAGCTCCATGCGGTTATTGGTGGTGTGGGGTTCACCGCCGGAGTATTCTCGGCGGTTACCCCGATAATCAAGGATGCCGCCGTAGCCGCCGGGGCCGGGGTTGCCCAGACTCGAGCCGTCGGAGTAGAGAGTGATCTGCTTTTTGGTCACGATGGATCCTTGTCGGTGTGGTGATATTTTTGGGGCGATTATACCGAATTTCGCTATAATCGCTTCCATGATAGAGTCACACCGCATCGAATTCAAAGCCAAACTCACCGACGACCTCGAAAAAGAGGTGGTTGCCTTTTTGAATGCCCGGGAGGGAGGGGTGATCTATGTCGGCGTGGATGCTGCAGGGGCTCCCGTTCCACAAGAATCGATCGACGCACTGCAACTCAAGATCAAGGATCGTATCAAACACAACATTGCCCCCTCAGTTCTGGGACTTTACGATGTCGCGATCGAAATCATCGATGGGGTGGATGTCGTCAAGATCATTGTCGCCAGCGGAAGTGAAAAGCCTTACTATCTCAAAAAGCGCGGCATGTCCGAAAAGGGGTGTTTTCTGCGCATCGGCAGTGCAAGTGAACCGATGGATACCAAGATGATCGAGGAACTCTTCTCTCGCCGTACCCGCAACTCCATCGGCAAGATTATCTCGGGTCGGCAAGATTTGACGTTTGCACAGTTGAAAATCTACTACGAAGCCCAGGGGTTACAGCTCAATAATAATTTTGCCAATAACCTTGAATTTCTCACTGAAGATGGCGCGTATAATTATGTTGCCTATCTCATGGCCGATCAAAACAATATCTCCATTAAAGTCGCCAAATATGCGGGCATAGACAGGGTGGCATTGATCGAGAGCAATGAATACGGGTATCGATCGTTGATCAAAGCGACAAAAGCAGTATTGGACAAACTGGAACTCGAAAACGCAACCATGACGCAGATCACGCCCAAAGAGCGGTTGGAGCAACGCGTGTGGGATGCTGTTGCGCTCCGTGAAGCGGTGATCAATGCCATTGTCCATAACGACTATACCAACGAAATCCCTCCGAAGTTTGAAATCTTCGATGACCGGTTGGAGATCACCTCGGCGGGTAGTCTGCCCGAGGGGATGGACACGCATGAGTTTTTTGAAGGGGTCTCCAACCCGAGGAACAAAGAGATCATGAGAATATTCAAAGATCTGGGGATGGTTGAGCAGTTGGGCTCGGGTGTGCCGAGGATATTGCGCAGCTATGACAAAGAGAGTTTCGTGTTTATGAACCATTTTACCCGAATGATTCTTCCAAAACAAATAGGTGGTCAAATAGGTGGTCAAATAGGTGGTCAAATGAGTAACCCAATAGGTGGCTCAATCCATTTGACTGATCGCCAGCGGGATATCTTGAATCTGATCAGGCAGAACAACAAAATTAGTCGAAAAGCTTTGTCAAATCTATTGGATATTGCTGAATCAGCGGTGCAAAAACATATCGAAACCCTCAAAGAAAAAGGGGTCATAAAGCGGATCGGCGGCACGCGTGGATGGTGGGAGGTGATGACATGATAGACAACAGCTCCATTGACGCGCTCAAAAATATCATTGACATTGTTGACGTGATCGGCAACTATGTCGAGCTCAAAAAAGCCGGGGCGAGTTTCAAAGCCAACTGTCCCTTTCACGGTGAAAAAACGCCGAGTTTCGTGGTGAGCCCTACTAAGCAGTTTTATCACTGTTTTGGGTGCGGGGTCGGGGGGGATGCGATCAAGTTTGTGATGGAGATTGAGAAGCTCACGTATCCTGAGGCGATCGAAAAACTGGCATCCATGTACAACTTCTCCTTGCAATACACCAAAGGGGGCAGCGACTACAGCGATGCCAAGCGGGTGCTTGAGATCGTCCAGAAGTGGTACCGCGCCAATCTCACCCACAATCCCGAAGCACAGCGCTACCTCAAAAATCGGGGGATTTCACAGGCTTCCATTGAGGCGTTTGGGGTGGGGTATGCCCCCGAGTCCGGAGCGGTGATGGAGTTTCTCCGCTCGCAATCCCTCCCGATGCCCAAGGTCGAAGAGGCCGGGGTGATCGCTCGGAGGGAGCGGGGGGACTATTACGCCCGGCTCCATCAGCGGATCACCTTCCCCATCTATGCTCCCGGCGGGTCGATCGTGGGATTTGGGGGGCGGACGATGAGTAACCATCCGGCCAAATACATCAACTCCCCCCAAACCAAGCTGTTCAACAAATCGCGCCTGCTGTATGGCTACCAACGCGCCAAAGAGGACATCTACACAAAAAAAGAGCTCATCGTCTGCGAAGGGTACCTTGATGTGATCATGTTCCATCAGGCAGGCTTCACCACCGCCGTAGCGACGCTGGGGACGGCTCTGACCGCCGAGCACCTGCCGCTGCTGCACAAGGGGGAACCCCGGGTGATCCTCGCCTACGACGGGGACAAAGCCGGGGTCGCTGCCGCGCTCAAAGCTGCCCGGCTCCTCGCGGCGCACAGTTTTGACGGAGGGGTGGTGCTTTTTCCAAATGGGCAAGATCCGGCTGACATGATTGCCGCCGGGCAGGTGGAGCAGGTCGATGGTCTCCTGCGGGGAGCCAAGCCGCTCATCCCCTTCGTCCTCGAGCAGATCGCTGGGATGTATGATCTGGCCAATCCGACGCAGAAAGAGGCGGCGTTTGGGGAGATGAGAAGTTTCCTCGCCTCCCTCACTCCGCTGATGCGAGAGACGTTTGTCCCGCTGGCTGCGACGCAGCTGGGGGTCTCTCCGGGGCTCTTTGGCGGCAACCGGGACAACAGCTCAGTACGTCAGCGTTTTGAAGAGATGCAACAGCGGCAGGAAGACCCGGAGTGGCAAAGCATCCTCCGTACGCTCATCGAAGAGCCCCGCTTGATCGATGAGGTGATGGATGTGATCGGGATTGATATGGTGGGCGCCTACCGGGAAGCGATGGAAGCGCTGATGCGCGGAGAGATGGAGCATCCGGCGGTACTGCACCTGAGTATGAATGATCGGATCCCCCTGTTGGATGAAGCGGAGCTGCGACAGGCGCTCCTGAAACAGCTGGAGTTGTATTACCGTCGGCGTTTCCAACAAGTAATGCGCGACCCTAATGTCCCCTTCGCCCAAAAAAGCTACATCCGCAATAAAATCCAACGGGACATTATCCCCAAACTTAAACGAGGAGAACTTATACCCTATGCGAGCGATTTCACTCTTTAGCGGCGGCTTGGACAGCATGCTGGCCATCAAACTCATGACGATGCAAGGCATCGATGTGACCGCCCTCTACATCAAGACCGGTTTTGGGAGCACCCATGACATCACCGATGCACTTGCCAAGCGTGCCGAAATGGCTGGGGCAGAATTTCTCATGGCTGATGTGCGGGAGGAGTACATTCAGGATATCCTCTTCGACCCCGTGTACGG
Organism: Campylobacteraceae bacterium; assembly: GCA_027023145.1. Lineage (GTDB taxonomy): Bacteria > Campylobacterota > Campylobacteria > Campylobacterales > Sulfurovaceae > S017-3. The sequence continues at coordinate 4,003 of JALVWV010000326.1, forward strand.
CTACGGCAAAAACTTCAACCCCTGCATCGACTGTCATGGGTATATGTTTAAAATCGCCCGCAAGATGATGGAGGAGGTGGGGGCGTCGTTTCTCGTCACCGGGGAAGTGGTTGGCCAGCGCCCCATGAGTCAGCGGGCGGATGCGCTTCGGCAGGTGAGTAAACTCGCTGGTGACAAGGAGGACAGACTCATCCTCCGACCTCTATGCGCCAAACTCCTCGAGCCGACGACTCCGGAGATCGAAGGGTGGGTCGATCGCGACAAGCTCCTGGATATCTCCGGTCGCGCCCGGGATCGGCAGCTGGCACTCGCGGCGGAGTTTGGCTGGGACGATTATGAGAGCCCCGGTGGTGGATGCTTGCTGACCGACCCGGCCTTCAGTGCCAAGTTGCGGGAGTTTGTAGAGCATGAGGAATTGGAAGTCGAAGATATTGATCTGCTCAAATTTGGCCGCCATTTTCGCTTGCCCGAGGGGGCGAAACTTGTCGTCGGCCGCCATCAGGAAGATAATGAAGCTTTACAGGCGGTTGACAACCCGGACTACCGACCGATCCGTCTGCCCGTACCCGGCCCTTTTTCACTGCTCCAAAAGAGTGCCACGCCTGATGAGATCGAGTTGGCATTGACCATCGCATTGACGTATGGGAAAAGCAAGGCAGACGAATCCTACGACGTGACCTATGAGGAGCAAACGTATACAATCCGCCCGTTTGCCACCAAGACCGAGGCACAGCAATACTTTTACAACCATATGAAGGAGGGGGCATGAGTACCGGATGGGGCTGTCAACACTTGACAAAAAATGGAGAAATCAACGAGTGGTGCCGCCTGCTCGAGCGGGAGTGTTCTCCGGGGCAGAACGGCTGCGTACTTTATGGAGAGTTTCTCTTTTCAGATCCACAGAATCCATCGAATAAAGCGTACGAAAAACGTAAAGCCAAGAAACGCTCGGACAATCCGCTGGGACGATAGGACAAAAGGGGAGCAGTATGATACAAATCATGGTGATTGTGGTGATAGGTGTGTTGGCATTTTTCCCCTCATGCAGCACCTCTTCTAATCGGACGACACTCCAAGCCCCTTCAGAGAGATCAATCTATTTTTCAGCCTTTCCCGATTTTGGTGGGAGTGAGGATCATGTCTCGGTTCAACGTATCAAAGATTTCGAGACCCTTGCAGGTAAGCCTCTCACTTGGGCGACCTTTTCTGACAACTGGTACAACGGCATTACTTATCCCAAAGCCGCCATCCATGCCATCCACGATGCTGGAGCGATCCCCTATGTCCGGCTCATGCCCCGCAGTGACGATGTTCAGGGGCACCCTGAGCCGCACTTTACCCTTCAGCGGATCATCAATGGGGTGTACGATACCAACTTGACACGCTGGGCACAGGATGCCCGGGCGGACGGGATCCCGCTGCTGATCGACTTTGCGGTGGAGATGAACGGGGACTGGTTTCCGTGGAGCGGAGTGTTTAATGGTGGCAAAACGACGGACGGCTACGGGGACAAGCACACACCCGATGGCCCCGAGCGGTACCGCGATGCCTACCGGCACATCATCGATCTCTTCCGTGCGGCTGGTCTGCATCACGTCACGTGGGTGTTTCATGTCAACCTCGCCTCGGCACCCGATGAGGCGTGGAACCATCCGAAACATTACTATCCGGGGGACGACTATATCGACTGGATCGGCTTCAGCTGCTATGGAGCCCAAACGCTGAGTGAGGAGTGGGAAGGGTTGGAGTTTTCCACCCAGCTGCGGGCGTACCAGAGTCAGATCCGGGCGATCAGCACCCGCAAGCCCATCGCGGTACTGGAGTTTGGCGTCACCGATCACCATCCCGACGGGAACAAATCTGCCTGGCTTGATGATGCGTTTGCCACGATCCTCAACAATCCTTGGATCACCTTCTCCGCCATCAATCCCTGGCACGAAGACTGGCAAAACGAAGATGAGAGTTGGAGCCGCCTCCGTCTCGACTCCTCCCCGGAAGTGACCCAGACATTTCGTAAATGGGTGAGCGATCCCCGGTTTGTCTCGACGGGGGTGTGGAAGTAGGTTATCGTGCCACATTCACAGTTTTGACCACCTCGCAAAATGTTCCCTCCAGAGCAGAGAGGAAACTCCTGTGCACCACATCTGCTGCAAGTTGTCCTCCCTCAAATTCTAAATCCCGTGTCGCACACGCATCACCAACCAATCGCATATCATAGCCCAGATCGTATCCGGCACGCACCGTGGTGTCGATGCACATATGGGTCATAGCACCACAGATGAGGAGCTCTTTTGTTCCTGATCGATCCAATACCGTTTGCAATGAAGTCTCCCGAAAACTATTGGGGTAGTGTTTTGGGATGATGGGATCGTCCTCGCGGATCGGCAGCTTATTATACAATTCGACTCCCGGGGTTCCCCGTCTGAAAAAAGAGGCATCTTCGGAAGCGATGTGTTGCACATAAATGACCCGATTGCCTTGTCGGTGAGCGGTTGTGATGAGGTTGAGTAGATTGGCATGTGCCGCTTCGATCCCGACAAGCTCCATCGCTCCGCCGGGATAGTAATCATTTTGCATGTCGATGACAAGGAGAGTTTCATTAGGTTTCATGGTTGATCCTTTTTTTGGCAAAATCCTACCCGATATGGTATACTTTTGTCAAGAACTTACATAAAAGTACTATACACACTAAAAAGATACCAATGGAGAAATGGATTATGGAGAGCAATACCTATCAGTGCCCTTTTGAATACGCTCTGTCAATCATCGGCGGCAAATGGCGGGGATTGGCGATTTTTTATCTCGGACGCAACGGGGTGATGCGCTATTCTGAGCTGCGTCGTACGCTGGAGGGAATTACCCAGAAAATGCTCACCCAAACCCTCCGTTTCCTCGAAGCCGAAGGGATCATTACCCGTACTGTTTATCCGGTCGTTCCGCCAAAAGTGGAGTATCAGCTGACCGACAAAGGCGTAAAATTACTTCCGATACTGGATGCGTTGCAAGGGTGGGGTGAGGGGTATGTGTAAAGGTGTGTTACTCATTCCCATGCTCCTGCGTGGGAATGCTTGCTGACCTGCCACAAACAAGGCAAGCTCTCTTTTTTCCATAAGTGTGGAGATCCGTTCCCATCGGGGACGGTGGGGACGAGACCGGAATATAAAGCTTTACCGTTTTTAGTACAAGTTACTGACCACGCTTTGTTGGACTGAAGTCCAAGCCCCTTAGTTTTAGGCTTCATAAAGTATTTAGTGTGTATAATGTGTATCCAAAAGGGTGTGAATGAATGCAAAAGAGATCATCAAAATCTTACGAAACAATGGTTTTGAGCTCAAATCCCAAAAAGGATCGCATAAAAAATTTGTCAAGGGCGACAAAACAGTCATCGTTCCAGATCATGGCAAAGATGAGATCCCAAAAGGAACACAGAAAAGCATAGAGCGACAGAGCGGGATTATGTTTTGATCTCATAACAAGGAGAAAAAATGGAATACATAGCATTTATCAACAAAGAAAACAATATGTATGTAGCCGTAGTGCCCGATCTGAACTTCACATCAAGCTATGGTGCGACTTTTCACGAAGCTGTGCACAATATTGTAGAGGCAAGCGAGCTGTATTGTGAAGATTTAAAAACACTGCCAAAACCGTCAAGTCTGGAAGAATTGATGCAAAAAAAGGATGAATTGGATCTGGAAAAAGATGCGATTCCTCAGCTGATCAATGTCAAAGTAGAAAAATTAAAACGTATTAATGTCATGATGCGAAGCGACATCATCGAAGTGCTGCCGGAGAGACTTGTTGAATTTAACGGAAATCGCAGCGCCTACTTTCAGCATCTTGCGATCAAAGACCTGCAAAATCACAACATTGCTGTATAGGCAAAAAGTAGGCTTTTCTCCCGCTACGAAGCTTCCAGCTTCATAATGCCTCTATCGGCGGCGCATAAAAATAGTGCGCTTATTGGTTGAGTAGGTGATGCAAGAGTGTGTATGGATGTAGTTTGACATCAGGTGGACCTCAGTCCCACAAGAACCATGGAGGCAGGACTTCAGTCCTGCCTGACGGGACTGAAGTCCCTGCTCCTGAGATACGCTGACGCGTATTGTTGGACTGAAGTCCAAGCCCCTTGAGGGTGTCTCCATCTCCATCACGCGTAGGGTGCCGCAATAGCGCACCTTCCAACGGTAGTGTTGCGGGGGTATTATGATGATTTGAATGGGAAAAAGGTTAAGTTAGATTGGATTGCATGGTGGAGCATAACGGGATCGAACCGATGACCTCTTCGCTGCCAGCGAAGCGCTCTCCCAGCTGAGCTAATGCCCCAAATAGAAATAAGACACCAAAAGTCTAACCTAACATCAAAAAATGAAGGGAAGAAAAATAAGTGGTGACCCCTAGGAGACTCGAACTCCTGTAACCAGGATGAAAACCTGGGATCCTAACCGCTAGACGAAGGGGCCACGTATTTTGCTTTTGGTGAGCGAAAGTATACAGATCGAATGCTTATAAAAACATAAAACATAAAAAAGTTTTTCAAAAAACCCTATGGGCATTTTTCAGAGAAAACGAGATACAATGAAAAATTATTTTTTACCAAGGGAAACCATGACTAAATTTGTCGGAGCACACGTCAGTGCAAGTGGTGGAGTGGACAATGCCCCGCTCAACGCCATGAAGATCGGAGCCAAGGCGTTTGCACTCTTTACCAAGAATCAGAAACAATGGAAAGCCAAACCGCTTACCGAAGAGACCATCACCGCCTTCAAAGCCAATCTTGCCAAGAGCGGCATCGCTCCCCGTCATGTCCTGCCACACGATAGCTATCTTATCAATCTTGGACACCCCGAAGAGGAGAAATTGCTTAAGTCTCGTGAAGCATTTATCGATGAGCTTCAGCGATGCGAACAGCTTGGACTCGAGCTACTCAACTTCCACCCCGGAAGCCACCTCATCAAAGTCCCCAAACGGGCTGAGGATTACGATGCTCAGATCCATGCGGCAGAGTACCACTGCCTTGATGTGATCGCTGAGTCGATGAATCTGGCAATCGAGGCAACCAAAGATTCCAAAGTTAAGCTCGTGATTGAAAACACTGCTGGGCAGGGAACCAATCTGGGGTATAAGTTTGAACATCTTGGATACCTGATCGACAAAATTGAGGACAAGAGTCGTGTCGGTGTGTGTCTCGATACGTGCCACACCTTTACTGCCGGGTATGATCTGCGTACCCCGGAAGCGTATGCGCAGACGATGAATATGTTTGAAGAGATCGTTGGGTTTGAGTATCTCTCAGGAATGCACATCAACGATTCCAAGCCGCCCCTGGGTTCCCGGGTCGACCGTCACCAATCACTGGGAAAAGGGGAGATCGGCTGGGAAGGATTTCGCCTCATCATGAACGATCCGAGGATGGACGATATTCCTCTGATCCTCGAGACGATCGACGAGAGTATCTGGGCAGAAGAGATTCAGGAGCTGTACAATTTGATCGGCACTTGAAAATACCATCACACACTAAGGAGAAGCAATGCTGCATTATCGGTTTAACAACTTTTACGAAATGGTTCAAACCCATGGACAAAAACGGCGTAAAAAAGTGGCGCTTTTTGAAGGGGAGACAGAGATCACCTATGGAGAGTTACTTGAAAAAGTGGATGCTTTTGCTGGGTATCTTGCTTCGATTGGGATCGAACCCGAAGATCGTGTGGCACTGTTTATGCAGAACAGTTGGGAATTTGCTGTAGCAGTATTGGCGATCTCCAAAGTGGGTGCCGTGACGGTTCCGATCAACAATTTTCTCAAAGAAGCTGAGTTGAGCTATATCCTTGAGGACAGCGGTGCGACCCTTCTGATCGCTTCGGCGAAATTTGAAAAAGTTGTTCATGCTTCCGAAGCCAAGAATCTGTGCCGACAGATCATTTGGGAGGGGGGCTTGCGCTTGACCGATGAGGTGAACGTAGCCTTCGAAGATGCGCTTTCTCGAAACCTTCAGACCAAACCGGTAATGCGTACGCTGGACGACCTGGCCGTGTTCTTCTACACCTCCGGTACTACTGGCAAACCCAAAGGGGCGATGCTTACCAATAAAAATATCCTCTCCAACTCCGTCTCCGGGATTACCATGATGAAAATTACCCCCAGAGATCGCTTCATCGTTTTCCTGCCGATGTTCCATTCATTTGCGTTTTCGATCGGGGTGATCCTTCCCCTCTACGAAGGAGCCAGCATCGTCATCATCAAATCGCTCCAGCCCTTCAGTAACATTTTCAAGCAGACACTGCTCAAGCGGGTGACGATCTTCTTCGGAGTGCCTGATGTCTACAACGCCATTGCGCGTGCCAAGCTGCCGTGGTATTTTATGTGGTTCAACACAGTACGCCTCTTTATCTCTGGAGCGGCGGCTCTGCAGCCCCAGACACTCGAGGCAATGAATGCCAAATTCAAACGCGCCACGCTTCTTGAAGGGTATGGTCTGAGCGAGAGTTCGCCCGCCACAGCACTCAACCCCATCCATAAACCCAAGCACAAGTCAGTCGGTCCGGCCATGCCGGGCTATGAGATCAAAATTGTGGACGAAAACCTGGTTGAGCGCCCCCGAGGTGAAGTGGGGGATATCATTCTCAAAGGCGACCATATCATGCGGGGCTATCTCAATCGCCCCGAAGCGACGGATGAGACGATCATCAACGGTTGGCTGTTGACCGGGGATATGGGATACATGGATGAAGAGGGGTATCTCTTTATCGTCGATCGCAAAAAAGATCTCATAATCTCCAAAGGGATCAATATTTATCCTCGGGAAATCGAAGAGGTGATCGATGACTTTGACGGGATCAAATTCAGTGCCGTGGTAGGCATACCCGATGAGAAAAGCGGTGAAATCCCCATCGCATACCTTGAGCTCGAAGAGGGATTGGAACAGATCGATGAGGGGGCACTGCGCAAGCACCTGCGTGACAAGCTCGCCAACTATAAAATTCCCAAGCAGATCCACGTTATTGACGAACTGCCCAAGAATGCCACCGGAAAAGTGCTCAAACGGGTACTCAAGGAGCAGATCAACGGATGAATCATTTCATAGAATTTGTCGAGACCAAACGGGTCGAGACGGCATCGATCTTTTCCCAGCTCAAATGTTCGACCGAAGAAGCGGAACTCCTCCAAGCACAGTGCCGACGGTATGCTTCGGGTCAGGATGAGGTGGCAGTGCTCGAACTGCTCCGGGAAAAATATGGAGAGAAGCACCAGGATTACATCCCCCACCTTCCTCGGATCAAAGCTCTCATTGATATGGGGTGGCTTATGCCAGTGAGTTTCATGAACACCAAAGGAGGCGATGTCTCTCTACTCGAATTGCTAACCCTCTCGGTGACACCGACGGTGGTGTTGTTGCGCTTGCTCGAAGAGGGATCGCTGGAGCTCACATTGCCGGAGATCAAACCCTATACCGATCACCTCGAGTACCTTCAGGATCAGTTTGATGTGATCGAAATGCTGCACAAGATCGCGACGGTCAAGCAGGGTTTTACCGATGATTCCCTCAGTATCGGTCGGATGAAAAACAAACTCACCCTCCTCACCCAGCGCATTCGGGAGCGGATCACCGTGAGTACCGAGCCGATCATCGTCGAAGAGTTTTTCAAAGAGAAAGAGCTTGACGAGCGGGAGCAACGAATCTTTCTAGCACTGCTCAAAGAGGAGTACAGCGGTGGTGAAGGGCAGTTTCGGGATATGAACACCCTCATCGAGCTTATCAGCTTCGACGAGTATGAAAAGATCAAAAACCGTGCCCTCCTCGAAGAGGGTGCGCGTTTGATCACCGAAGAGATTGTCGATTATGAAGAGATTCTCAACATGTTTGGCGGGATCAGCCGGTCGTTTTATCTCCGCGAAGATGTGATGCAGCGAATCATCCACCCGAACAAAAAGAAAAAAGTGACCAAACTCAAACTTGACGCGCTGGTACAGGAGCAGGATTTGTTTGAGTACCTTCAGCCTGATCGGACGCTCGACGACATTGTGTTGCACCCCGATACCCGTGCGATCCTCGATACCGTGGTCAAACAAGTGGATAAGAATGTCTACAAAAAACTGCGTGAGTGGGGCATCAAAGGGAAACGCCGTGGGATCGATGCGCGGATCATCTTTTACGGTCCTCCGGGTACGGGCAAGACGATCACGGCGATGGGGCTGGCCAAGACGCTCAAGAAACCCATCCTCAGCTTCGACTGCTCCCGAATCCTCTCGATGTACGTCGGTGAGAGTGAGAAAAATGTCCGCAAAATCTTTGACGATTTTCGCGACCTCAGTGCCAAAGCCAAAGTGGAGCCAATCCTCCTGCTCAACGAAGCCGACCAATTTCTCTCTTCGCGTTCCGAAGGGACGGGGAGCTCAGCAGACAAAATGCACAATCAGATGCAAAACATTTTTCTTGAACAAATCGAGCGGTTTGAGGGGATACTGATTGCGACGACCAATCTTCTGGGCAACATCGACAAGGCTTTCTCCCGTCGTTTTAACTACAAAGTGGAGTTCAAAAAACCCGACCGCACACAACGCCTGCGCCTGTGGCAACTGATGCTACCGGAAAAAGCTGATTATGAAGCGGGTTTTGATGTGGAGCGATTGGCCGCAGCGGAATTGACCGGCGGTCAGATCGAACTGATTATCCATAATACCGCATACAAAGTTGCCGTACGGGAAGAGAGCATTTTTACGATGCGCGATTTTGAAACAGAGATTTTCAAAGAACTCGGCAGCAGCTTTGACGGAGAAAAAAGCATGGGATTTCGGGTCTGATTCCTTGAAGCCCCCTCCACCCTGTTTCCATCGGTTACATCCTGACAAGCCCGTCAGACCTTCTTCTGCGAATTAAAGCCACTTAAAACTCTTTCTGTTACTATAGAGCACTTATTTTATAAAATGCACGTGAACTCTTTGCGCGTATTTTTAAAAACGAAAGGGGTTATTTATGACGCATGCTTTGACCGATCATCCCTATTTTGGTGTGTTTGTCTTGCTGGCTTTGACAGGGATTGCTTTTCCCGCGACGCTGTTTCTGGCACGGTTGGTGAGTCGGAAGCTTTCCCGCCTTGACACTGAACGCCTCAAAATGTCGATCTACGAGTGTGGCCCACTGCCCAACAAGCAGCCCAACACCATTTCGGTGCAGTTTTACCTGCTGGCACTGTTGTTCATCTTGTTTGACGTGGAAATCATCTTTATGTTTCCGTGGGCAATCGATTTCAAACTCCTCGGCTGGTTTGGTTTTGCGGAGATGATTCTTTTTATTGTTCTCCTCACCATTGGATTTATTTACGCTTGGAAGAAAGGAGCCCTTGAATGGCACAGCATGAAGTAAACTACGCCTCGACTGGAGGCTTGCCGGTGGCATTGACCACCGTGGACAAACTGCTCAACTGGGGACGCGCCAACTCCCTCTGGCCGATGACGTACGGACTCGCGTGTTGTGCGATCGAAATGATGGCCACGGGTGCAAGCCGCTTTGATTTTGACCGGATGGGAGTCATCTTCCGTGCCTCTCCGCGTCAGTCGGATGTGTTGATCCTAGCCGGGACACTGAGTAAGAAGCATGCTGAGTTCGCCCGCCGTCTCTACGATCAGATGCCGGATCCCAAATGGGTCATCTCAATGGGAAGCTGCGCCAATACCGGGGGGATGTTTAACACCTATGCCACGGTGCAGGGGGTGGATCGGATCGTTCCGGTGGACATCTATCTCCCCGGCTGCGCCCCGCGTCCTGAGACGCTGCAATACGCCGTGATGATGCTCCAAAAGAAAATCAACCGTCAGTCGGGCAATATGAATAAAAACACCAAGCAGAGGTTTGTCTAATGCGAAAATATACCCCAAAAGACAATGTACAGGGCAAAGCCAAGTACACCGACCGGTTCTGGGTTGCACCGCGTGTGCCACGTGAGTCATTTGATACAGATAGTCATTTTTCCGCTGTGCACAAAGCCATGAGCGAAGCGGTTGACGTGTTGGATGCGTACGTGGAACTGGGTCAACTCGTGATCCATATCCGCCCCGAGGATAACATCGCAGCGCTCGAAGTCCTTAAAAACAGATGCGATTATGCTATGTGCTCCGAGCTGAGCGCGATCGATTATCTCGCACAGGATGGGGAGTTTGAGATCTTTTACCAGATGCTCAATCTCAAAAAAGCTAAGCGTACCCGTATCCTGACACGTATCAAAGAGAACCAAGCCATTGAGAGCATCGTTCCTCTCTACGCTATGGCCAACTTCGCTGAGCGGGAGATGTACGATATGTTTGGCATCACCGTCAACAACCACCCCTACCTCAAGCGGATTATCATGCCCGATGACTGGGTGGGACATCCCCTGCGCAAAACATATCCGCTCCAGGGGGACGAGCATGCCGCCTGGTACGAAGTGGATAAGATCTTCGGCAAAGAACATCGCGACGTGATCGGTCCGGAAAACCGAGATCCGGGGCGCATCGACCGTTACGATTCCCAGCGCTTCTCCCGTGTGGGGTATGAAGTGCCGTTTGGTGCCCAGGAGGCTGAGAGTGAGACGGAACAACCGATCGAGTACAGTAAGCAGATACTGGTCGACTATACCACGGGCTCCGAAGTCCTGGATACACGAAAGTAGGAGGGGTTATGCAGCAGCCAAATAAACTGAAACCGTTTTTTGAAAACCTCAATTTCGAGCGGGATGACAACACCATGGTGATCAACTTTGGTCCCCAGCACCCCTCGGCACACGGTCAGCTTCGCCTGATTTTGGAGCTTGAAGGGGAAAAGGTGGTCAAAGCCCACCCCGATATCGGCTATCTCCACCGTGGAGTCGAGAAAATGGCCGAAAACATGATTTACAATGAGTTTCTTCCCACCACGGATCGCCTTGACTACATCGCCTCGACATCGAACAACTATGCGTTTGCTCTCTCGGTAGAGAGACTGATCGGGTTGGAAGTGCCCCGTCGGGCGCAAGTGATCCGGACGATGCTTCTGGAGCTTAACCGAATCATGTCACACCTCTTCTTCCTTGCAACGCACGCGCTGGATGTCGGGGCGATGTCGATCTTCTTGTATGCCTTCCGGGAGCGGGAGTTTGCGATGGATCTGGTCGAAGACTATTGTGGGGCACGTCTGACACACTCAGCTGTGCGGATCGGGGGAGTTCCTCTCGACCTCCCGGCTGGATGGCTGGAGCAGCTCAGTACCTACATTGATAAGCTTCCCGATCAGATCAAGCTCTACGAAGATCTTCTGACGGAGAACCGTATTTGGAAGATGCGTCTCGAAGATGTAGGGGTTGTCACACCCGAAGATGCCCTCAGCTGGGGCTGCACCGGTATCCTGTTGCGTGGATCGGGCATTCAGTACGATGTTCGCAAAGAAGAACCGTATGAACTCTATGCTGAACTGGACTTTGACATCCCCGTCAGCGATCGCAACGACAGTTACGGTCGCTACCGCCTCTACATGGAGGAGATGAAAGAATCGATCAAAATTCTTCGCCAGCTCATCCCCATGTACCGCAAGAGTGAGCCGCAAATCATGGCGCACAATCCTAGATACATCTCCGCCCCCAAGGAGGAGATCATGACGCAGAACTATGCGCTGATGCAGCACTTTGTTCTCGTCACTCAGGGGATGCGCCCACCCAAAGGCACCGTGTACGCCCCGACCGAATCCCCCAAAGGGGAGTTGGGCTTCTTTATCCGTTCTGAGGGTGAGCCCTATGCGTACCGACTCAAAGTCCGGGCACCCAGCTTTTTCCACACGGGAATTCTGCAACACATCCTCCCCGGTACCTACCTTGCGGATGTGGTTGCCATCATCGGAAATACCAACATCGTCTTCGGCGAAGTTGACCGCTAAAAAGGAGTCCAGATGAAACGATACGATTTACGCCATCTTCATGATGATTTTTACGACCGAATGGTTGAGCTGATCGATACCGGTCTCCGTACCGAAGAGGTGGGGATCTTCCTTTTTGAAGTGGGAGATTTCTCTGCGATCCAGAAGAGTGCTGATGTGGTCAAAAAACACGGCCACGAGCTGATGAATTCGCTCAAGTTCAACGAAGTGGACTGGACGATCGTCGTCAAGAAAAAGGTCGCCTGATGAGTCACGTGGTTTTCTCGACGTGGCGCGGTGAGCAGATCGACAACCGGGGCAAAGATCCCGAAGAGTATGTCGCATCGGCTTACAGCCTGCCCGAAGAGTATACCGCCGATACTCGATCCAAAGCATTTGTCGGCTGGGACGGTGTCGCGATCTTCGAAGAGGAGATTGATGCCGTACGTCTGGCAACCGAATACGCCGCGCAGTATCAGAAGTATTCTGAAGCGTGCGGACGGTGTGCACCGGGTCGCTGGGGCGGGCGGATACTCTACGACTTGTTGGACAAGATTGCACGTGGCGAAGGGGCGTTTGAGGACATCGAACACTTACGGGAAGTGAGCCAGACAATGATGCTTACGTCCAAATGTGAGATCGGACGTACTGTCCCCAAGCCGATCCTCGATCTGATGGATCACTACAAAGAGCAGTTTGATGCGTGCATCCTCGAGCAGAAACAATCGATCCATTACGATGCCGACAAAACATACATCGCCAAAGTGACAGCCCCCTGTACCGATGCCTGCCCTTCCCATGTCGATATCCCGGCGTACATCGAAGGGGTACGGGACATGCAGTTTGCCGATTCGCTTCAGGCAACCCGTCAGACGATGCCGTTGGCACATACCTGCGGGCGCGTCTGTCCCCACCCCTGCGAAACGGCCTGCCGTCGCACCAACCTCGACGAGCCCATTTCGATCATGGAGCTCAAGCGCCTCGGAGCCGACTATGAGACCGATCACGGATTGGGGTATCTCCATCCACAGGAACCCAAACCGCTGCGTAATGACGGGAAAAAGGTAGCCATCATTGGTGCTGGTCCTGCTGGATTGACCGCTGCGTATTACCTCGCATTGGAGGGGATCAAGGTTGACATCTTCGAAGAGTTGCCTGTTCTTGGAGGCGAAGTGGCTGTCGGGGTTCCCCAGTACCGCATGCCTGTGGAGAAATACAACAAAGATATCGAACTGGTCACCTCTATGGAGGCGGTCACGGTGCATACCAACCATCGGGTTGATGCCGAACGACTCAAAGAGATCGATGCTCAGTACGATGCCACGCTTCTGGCCTTTGGAACCCGTCTCTCCAAAAAAGTCCGTGCCGACAATGAGCGCCCCGAAATCAAAGGCTACTGGGGGGCGATCGATATGCTCGATCGTGTCAATCTCTGGACCAAATACGGTATCGGCTCTCCTGCGTCCGAAGAGCTCAAAGGCAAAACCGTCGTCTGTGTCGGAGGGGGCTTTACTTCGATGGACGTCGTCCGCTGCGCCGTGCGTGAAGGAGCCAAAAAAGTGATCATGCTCTACCGCCGGGATGAAAAGACCATTATCCGTAACACAACCTACGAGGAGTACCACGAAGCGGTCGAAGAAGGGGTGGAGTTTATCTTTCATTCTGCCGTCGAAAAGATTGTAGATGAAGATGACGTTCTCAAAAGCCTCAAAATTAACAAATTTGAACTGGTTCCCGACCCCGATGGCGGCCGGCCTCAGCTGGTCAAGATCGAGGATGGCGATTTTGAGATCGAGACCGACTTTTTGATCCCCGCCGTTTCGCAGGCAGCCGATCTGCAGATCCTGCCTGAAGAGTGGGATATCAAACTCACCAGTTGGAATACGATCCTGACCAATGGCAAAGATTACATGACCTCTCGTCCCGGTTTGTTTGGAGCGGGGGACTGCGAGTACGGGCCGATGACGATTGTCAATGCCGTGGGTCAGGCCAAGCGGGCAGCCTCGGTTATCAGTCGCTACATTTATGATGGAGAGGTGAGCCTCACCGATGAAGAGATCATGGAAGATCACCTCCAGAAACTCAAAGTGTACGACAAAAACGAAACCATCACGGGTTGGATGCCTGGTCTTCCGCGTCAGGTGAGCGAGAAGCTCGAGACCGATGAACGCAAGACCAACAACAAAGAGGTCAATCTTGGTTTCACCGGCGAAGAGGCGATTGCCGAAGCAGAGCGCTGCATGCGGTGTTATTATATTTCGATGGTGGCGGTGTGATATGAGCATACGAGAACCTAACAAAACCATTACCGTAACGATCGATGGTCAAGAGTGCCGAGGGGAATGGGGACAAACAATCCTCCAGGTCGCACGCGCCAATGACATTTATATCCCCACCATGTGTTATCTCTCCAAAGTCGAGCCCATCGCCTCCTGCCGGATGTGCGTGGTGGAAGTCGAAAACGTTGAGGGGATGATCCTCTCCTGTCAGGAGAAAGCCATCGACGGCGCGGTCATCACCACCAACTCCGATGACCTCTACCGTGAGCGACAGAATATCACCAAACTTTACGATGTTAACCACCCCCTCGAGTGCGGGGTGTGTGACAAAAGTGGGGAGTGCGATCTGCAAGGCAAGACGATAGAATTTGGTGTCGATCAGCAAACGTTCACCGCCCGGGATCAGCACCGTCCGGTGCAAGACTGGGGATTTATCTCCTACGATCCGTCGCTGTGTATCCTCTGCGAAAAGTGCGTTCGCGTCTGCAACGAAGTGGTCGGGGACGAAGCCCTCCAGATCAGTGTCGGCGGGTACAAGTCCACCATCATCAACACCAAACTTGACCAGCAGTGTGCCGAATGCGGTGAGTGCATGGCGGTCTGTCCGGTGGGTGCTCTGGCGAGTACCGATTTCAAATACACCGCCAACGCCTGGGAGATGACCCGGATTCCGGCCAGCTGTGCCCACTGCTCCAGTGGATGTCAGCTCTATTATGAAGTGAAGCATGAGAGCATTGATAATGCACAGGAGAAGATTTACCGGGTGACCAATGAATCGGAATTCAGTTCATTGTGTGGTGCCGGGCGGTTTGCCTTTGACTATGCCAATCAAGCGGCAACACAGGATGCGACGGCCTTCGATCGCGCCGTTGCGGCTCTCAAGCAAGCCGATACCATCCGCTTCTCGGCGACGATCACCAACGAAGAGGCGCTGCTGCTGGAGCAATTCCGCGCTGCCCACGATGTCAAGCTGGTGTGCGACGATGCCTATGGGTATCAGCGTTTCCTGAATGCCTACCGTGAGGTGAGCGGCACTACCCTCTACAATGCTTCGCTGGATGAGGTAGCCCATTCCCGTGCGATTGTTGTTCTTGGAACCCGCATCTACGACGACAACCCCATGGTCAAGTATCACATGGCGATGGCGAGCAAACGTCATCAGGCACGCATCGCCTACTTCCACCCGATGGAAGATGCCCGCATGCAGAACCTCGTCACCCAATTTGTCAAATACGAAGTGGGGAGTGAAGAGGGTGTAGCCGCGCTGTTAGCCGCGACACTGCTGAAAGGCAAAGTGCTTCCCGAAGCGTTGCAATCGGTCATCGACGAACTGGACATCGGCAACCTGAGTGCCGAGAGCAATGTTGGCGAAGAGGAGCTCGATGCATTGGCACTGTCGCTGTGGAAAAAAGAAGGATTTACCCTCATCGTTGGTGCCGACCTCTACAACCACCCCGAGGCCGAAAGCATCGCCCGCTGGATTGCTGCGATCGAAAAATACGGAGAGTTCAATGTCCTCATTGTCCCCCCAGCGACCAACGCGCGAGGTGTGGCCGAAATCTGTACTCTCAGTGAGATGACCGAAGGGTACACAGTGGGGTACAATGCTCCGGGTGATTTTGTCCTCTCGGCTCTGGGAGATGGAGACCTCGATATGCCAGCACTCAATCAGCAGGAGGGAACTTTCACGACCGTTGACCAGCGGGTGGTTCCGACCCATCCGGCACTCCCATATGGCGGATACACCCTCAACGCTCTGACCAATGCCTTTGGAATCGGCAGCCGCCACACGATCGATCAGACCATCCACCTTCCAGAGGACAAAGGGTTTAGACCGGTGGCGTTTGATGATTTGCCCGACTACTTCGATGCGGTGGGTCATGAACACCGAGGATATTGTCTTGAGGCGCAGTCGTGCCCGGTAAATGAAGCGTATACCGAGCCGGAGGATCTTCCCACATACGATGGAGTGCTGGTTTACCGTTGCAATGAAGGCAATGCCTTTTCTCCATTTACGGCACGAAGTGCCCGAGAGTCGGAGAAAGCCATCCTTAAAGGCTCAGCTCAATTTGCGGCTGCCGCAAAGCTTCAGGAGGGTCAAACGATCCGTTTTGAGCAGGACGGTGTGTCGTATGAGCGTGTGTTTCATATCGATACGACGCTCAAAGGCACGGTGGCGATTCACCCCACCTGGGACAGGGGATTAAGTGCTTTTGCGCTATCCTCTTATCGATTTGCCCACCTGAAATTTGAAACGACAGGGAACGACGATGAGTAACACAATCACGATCATGATCGACGGCATAGCGTGTCAAGCCCAAGAGGGAGAAACCATCCTCAATGTGGCTCGTGCCAACGGGATTTTTATCCCGGCGATCTGCTACCTGACCCGCTGTTCACCTACACTGGCATGCCGGATCTGTCTGGTCGAAGCCGATGAGAAGCGGGTCTACTCGTGCAACGCCAAAGTCAAAGAGGGGATGAATGTCATCACCCAAAACGAAGCGATCCTCGAAGAGCGTCGCGCCATCATGGAAGTGTACGACGTCAACCACCCGCTCCAGTGTGGCGTGTGTGACCAGAGTGGGGAGTGTGAGCTTCAGAACTACACCCTTGAACTCGGAGTAGATAGCCAGCACTATGCCATCCCCGATACCAAACGCGGTACCGCCGACTGGAGCAGCGTGCTCCACTATGATGCTGGACTGTGCATCGTCTGCGAACGCTGTGTCACCGTCTGCAAGGATATGATTGGAGATGCTGCGATCAAAACCGGTCCCCGTGGCGGTGATCCTCTTGACAAAGCATACAAGGAGACGATGCCTAAAGATGCCTACAGCATGTGGAACAAACTCCAGAAGTCAGTCATCGTCCCCAGTAATGGAACGGAGTATACCAACTGTTCGGACTGCGGGGAGTGTACAGCGGTGTGTCCGGTGGGGGCATTGACGGAGCAGGATTTCGTCTACCAGTCCAACGCTTGGGAACTCAAACAGATCCCGGCCACCTGTGCCCATTGTTCGAGTGGTTGTCACATCTATTATGAGACCAAGCATACCTCCATTGAGAATCCTGAAACAAAAATTTACCGGGTCAAAAATGAGTGGAACTACCAGTCACTGTGTGGCGCCGGGCGTTTCGGATACGATTACCAGAACAGTCACGTCACCAAAGACAAGGCAGCTTTTGATCGCGCCGTTGCTGCCCTGCAAAAGGTCGACACCATCCGCTTCAATTCCGTCATCACCAACGAAGAGGCACTGATGCTTCAAACGCTCAAAGAGAAGCAGGGGGTCAAACTGGTCAATCCCGAAGCACGAGCGCTCCAATCTTTTCTCCAGTATTATGGGGAGGCTTCAGGGCAGAGGATCTATCCGGCTGATTTCAAAACAATCATGAAAGAGAGCGATTTTGTCATCACGGTTGGTACCAAACTCCGCAACGACAACCCCAATGTTCGCTACGTTTTCAACAACATTCAGAAGATGAATAAAGGCGCTGGCTTCTATTTCCATCCGGTGGGCGATACGTTGATTCCCACCTTTGGCAAAACGGTCGCGACGTTTGAACACAAACCCGGCGAAGAAGAGTTGGCAATGTATCTGATCCTCGATCTCTTCGCTGATCGTGATGCGTTGCCTGACTCGGTACGCAAGACGATCGAGGGATACCATGAGTTCCGTACCAAAACCGTGACCGAAAAAGTGATGGAATCGGTCACCACCACCGAAGTGGACAAGGAGACTGGCGAAGAGAAAGAGGTCACCAAGAAAGTGCCCAAAAACGTCGAAAAAGAGATTGAATACGACCACAATGGCCTCGTAGAAGCCCTCGGAGGTGAGGCAGAAAACTTCGGCGACCTCTTTGATAAGATGATGAAGAAAAAAGAGTCGTTTGCCTTGATCCTCGGTGAAGACCTCTATTTCCATCCCCGCGCTAAAAATCTGGCACGACTGGCGGCACTTGTTGAGACAGCGTGCGGTATGAAGCTGGCGATGGTTCCCCCCAAGAGCAACTCATTGGGGGTCGCATTGATCTGTGATCTCGATCCCGAAGTAGAGGGTTATGTCGTCGGATACAATGAGCCCGGCGACTTTACCTTGTCAGCGTTGGGTACGGGAGATCTCGATATGCCCGCACTCAACCAGCAGGAAGGGA
>JALVWV010000327.1 GCA_027023145.1 Campylobacteraceae bacterium
TTTGAGCCCCTGTTCATACGTCACATCATACCGTTTGGTGTGGTAGGTCGGGTCGTATTTAGGATCTTTGGGGTCGCCAAACTCCTGTAGGACGTTGAATTTGTCAAATGAGAGGATCGGGGAGACAGTCTTGAGACGCTTAGCATGTTCGGCATCTTCGACAAGAATGTTGCGGATCTCACCGAAACCAGTGTTGAGGGACATGACCGTCTTTTCGCGAATCGGATCGATGGGAGGGTTGGTCACCTGGGCAAATTTCTGACGGAAAAAGTCCGAGAAGCTTCGCTGCTTGTCGGAGAAGGCGGCCAGCGGGGTATCATCCCCCATCGAGGCTGTGGTCTCCTTGCCCTCTTTGATGACCGGCTCGATCACTTGCTCAAGCACCTCGAGGGTGAAGTTGAAGTAGCGCTGCTTGGCCTGGAGATCTTCAGTCGTGAAGCGCTCCACTTCACTCACCGGTTTGTCGGCGTACTCCTGGAGGTAGACCATATGTTCGTTGAGCCATTTCCCGTACGGTTCTTTGGTTTTGAGGTAGTCGTTGATGTCGTTGTCTTTGAGCACTTGTCCGTATTTCATGTCCAACCCGATCATCTCTCCGGACTGCAGACGTCCCCGCTCGACGATCTGGTCTTCGTCGATGTCCAGTACACCGTACTCACTCGAGATGAGGAGGCGGCGGTCATGAGTGATAATATATTTGGCGGGGCGCAAGCCGTTACGATCGAGGACGACGCCGATATGTCGGCCGTCGGTCATACTTACAGCTGCCGGGCCATCCCAGGCTTCAAACGTCGTGCTGACGTATTCGTAGAAGGCACGGAGTTCGGCATCCATGTGAGGGGCATTTTGCCACGCCGCCGGGAGTACCGAGCGGGCAATCCGGAAAAAATCCATCCCGTTGACCCGGAGAAATTCGATGAAGTTATCCAAGCTGGCGCTGTCGCTCATCCCCTCCTGCACAATCGGCAACAAGCGGGCAAGCTCTTCATCGCTAAAGACGTCGCTCTTGATTGCTTCACTTTTGGCAAGGGTGTTGAAGCGGTTGGCAGTCACCGAGTTGATCTCTCCGTTATGGGCGATCATCCGGAAGGGTTGGGCGAGTTTCCATTTCGGGAGGGTGTTGGTGGAGAAGCGCTGGTGAAAGAGGGCGAAACTGATCGCAAAATCCGGATCGGCTAGGTCAACATAAAACTCTTTGAGATGGGTGGGCATCACGAGCCCTTTGTACGAAATCACAGCCGAAGAGAACGAAGGGATGTAAAAGTCCTCTTTGTCCCCGAGGGCTTTTTCGATCTCTTTGCGTGAGAGATAGAGAAGTGCCTCGAAACGTCGGCGACCCATGAGAGAATCTGGGGCAACGAAGATATGATAAATATCGGGAAGCGTTTCAATCGCCTGTTCACCAAGCGCATCGGTATTGACAGGGACTTTCCGCGTATGCAGGAGGTGAAGGTCGTTTTTCTCACATACTTCACGGAAGACGGTCAGGTCATCTTCATCTGTGCTGAAGAGCACCGCGACGGCATATGTGGAGGGGAGATCGATCCCCTCCTTCGCCAGTTCCCGGCTGAAAAATTCACGCGGTATCGAGAGGAGCAATCCACTCCCATCCCCAGTCTTGCCATCAGCAGCAATCGCCCCGCGATGGATCATCCGAGAGAGTGCCGTAACGGCATCTTCAAGATTTTCTCGAGAGGGCGTATTGTCGATGGATGCGAGCAATCCGAAGCCACAGTTGTCTTTAAATGAGGTAAAAAGATCTTGCATAAGCCAACCTTAATCGATATTTCAGTAGGGTTCCGAAAATCCCCAAAGTCCAAGATTGTACCCAAAAGGCGGTTAGAAACGGATGAAAACAGGCAGCTTTCCCACTCATTCCCTATCTCCTGATGGGGAACGCATGCATACCGTTGAGTGGTGTATGTTCCCTATCGGGAGATATGGAACCAGAAGCATGAACGATGAAAATTTCTCCCCCCTCGTTTCCTATCTCCCGACGGGGAACACATGCATACCGCTGGATAGTGTGTGTTCCATATCGGGAGATATGGAACCAGGAGAGTACAATCAATGAAAGGGTTTGTCCTCTCCCTCACCCGTGCCAAAAACGAAGATATGATCGCCACCGTCCTCTCCGAGCAACGGATAGAGCGTTACTACCGCTTTTACGGTGCCCGCCACTCGATCCTCCAACTGGGCAACCTGATCGATTTTGAAGTGGAGGGGGAGGATGGCCGGTTTCTGCCGCGCCTGCGCAGTCTACGCCACCACGGGTTCACCTGGCAGTACGAGCGCAACCGCCTGATGCTCTGGCACGACTTTATCAAACTCTTCGAACCCCACCTGCGCGATGCCGGAGAACTCGATCGCTTCTACTACGACCTCCTCCTCACCGCAGCCCAACACTGGGATCGACAAAACCCCAAACGGATCGTCGTCGAGAGCTACCACGCCCTCCTCTCCCACGAAGGACGCCTCCACCCCTCTAGCCACTGCTATATCTGTGAACGACCCCTCCGGGATACCGTCAGCCTCATGACCGCCTTCCACCCCGCACACCCCGAATGCATTTACGCCCCATCCCTTCCTCGACCGCTCATCGAAGACTTCTTTGAGAGCGGGAAGACACTGTATATGGAGGATGCGATGGTGGAACAATTGTATGATGCAGTGCGGAAAGGGCTATAGAAGGGGCTTGGACTTCAGTCCAACAAAACGCGCCAGCGTATCTCAGGAGCAGGGACTTCAGTCCCGTCAGGCAGGATTGAAGTCCTGCCTCCATGCTTTTCGTGGGACTGAAGTCCCAGCCCCTGATGTCAGCCTGCTCCATACACACTCCTGCATCATTTCCTCAACCAATAAGCGTACTATTTTTCACACACCGTCGATAGAGGCATTACGAAGTTGGAACATCGTAACGAGGAGAAGATGATTGTCTAAGATTTAATCTCTTTTTGTTATACTGCTTTATTGCCGCACCACAAAGGTATAATGATGACAAAAAAACTGCTATATGTATCCATGGCTCTCTTGCTGTTGACCGGATGTGATAGTATGATCACAGACGAGACCGACCCTACAGACAAAACGATCAGGGGAGACCATGTATCGATGGAGACACTCGACTGGATCAAAAGCTACCCAGATGACCGGATGGCGGGTTTGATAACCATAGGAGAAGAGGGGTCACTCTACACAGCAACCTCGCTGCATACAGGGTACAACAGCCCTACCATGAAGGTATTTAAAACAAGCAGCACAGGTAGCGAAATCTGGAGCAAACGCATCACTTTGGATATCGGAGAGGACACATCCCTCTCCCTCTCCTTTGGATCCGATATGAAAGTGGATCAAAAGGGCAATCTACTGATTGTCGGGACTTCAATGGATATTGCCCGGACAAAAGGTGATGATGGCAAAACCCATATTACGTATCTCCCGCAAACCCACAAGGCTGTTTTTGTCAAGCTCAACCATGAAGGGGAAAAACTGTGGGAGTATACCTATGGGGGCGGAGAAATTGAGAGTTTCGGGAAAGCAGTCGAGAGAGACAGTGATGGCAACTACTATATCTGCGGAGTTGAGGTAGGCAATGATTATCATAAACGCACTTTCATCGTCAAACTCACGGCCGACGGGAGTGAAGAGTTTGTCACGCACTATCCTCTCGGGGGAGACAGCATCTCAAAAAACAGCATCATAATCTCAGGGGGTTATTTGTATATTCTGGGCAACATATCCCATACGGTTGTCGATGGAAAACTTCGCAGACAGGCACAGGAGATAGGCATCATAAAAGCAACACGCGATGGTGACCCAATATGGACAAAAAACTACGAAGGTGGAAATTTTGATTTCAGACTGGCAGGTTTCGTGCAGGATCATCATCACAACTTAGTCATTGCTGCAACTCGAGTGGGTATTGTTAGCAATGATCATGATGCACAGATGTATATTTTGAAGACAACTCCAGAAGGGAAAACGCTATGGGCAAAGACCTTTGGTGCAGGCCCATCCGAGAGCGCTTTGGATATAGCGGTTGACTCGAAGGACAATATCTTTGTCTCAGGTTGGACACGCGGTGCATTTCCCGGATACACCAATGAGCATGCACGGGATCCATTCTTGGTCAAATTATCAGCAGATGGTACGATACTAAAGAGTGCGCAATTTGCGGCAAAAGAGGGCTCCAGCGGCAACGGCGTGATTGTTGATGATACGGATAGAGTCTACCTCTCTGGCTTTGGCAAACTTGAGGGACAAAACCATTACTCGTTTTTGATCAAGTACAAGTGATCGCTTTAAAGCTACACAAAACTCGGCGCATCATTCGCAAACAGGATCAAATCCCCTGCCCGGGTCTGCTCAGCCAGCATTGCCTCCATCTGGGCTTTGGTCTCTAATTTAAGAAGTTTCTCGGCGTCAACAAACTTTTGGAAAAGAGCATAGTTCAAATCCCCGGTGACAATTACGAGATCAAACACTTCATTGGCACGTTGGGCGATCTGCTCGTTGAGCGCGTCATCCACTTCGACGAGGCCGGGGGTGATGATCACTTTGCGTCCTGACCAAGTGGCTGCAAGATCAAATGAGGCAAGCATCCCGTCAATATTGCCGTTGAAGCTATCATCGAGGATCACTTTGCCTCCGGCATCGATCCGCTGGAGGCGGTGGGGAGTCGCTTCTAGCGTCGAGAGCTGCTGCTGGATCGTTGCCTCGTCGAGCCCGAGTGCCCGGGCGATGTGGATCGCGGCCGCGAGGTTCGTGGCGTTGAATGCGCCAAGAAGTGAGGCCTCGTAACGTACTCCATCGAGGGTAAAGGCCGTCCCATCAAGAGTCGCTTCAACATCGGTGATGTCGTCGCCATACACATGCACCTGCTCCGTAGGCTGGACGTGGGCGCTGCTGTGCACCCATGCATCTTTGATCCGGTCACTCTGGAGGATCTCCATTTTGGTATTGCGGATATTTTCCAGCGTCTTGAAATACTCGATGTGTGCCGGTCCGATGGTGCCGACGACGGCATAGTGAGGGTGGACGAAGGTACTGATCTCGGCAATATCCCCCTCGCCCCGCGCCCCCATCTCGACGATATACACCTGTGTATCTTCGGGTAGATCGACGTTGATGTCTTTGACCACACCGGCAAGCGTGTTTACTGAGCGGGGAGTGGCGTAGGTGCGGTATTTTGCCTCAAGAAGGTGGGCGAGGATGTTTTTGATGCTGGTTTTGCCGTAGCTGGCAGTCACCCCGACGATCACCAAGTCTTCCATACTGTCCAGTTTTGTTTTGGCCTGACGCATGAACCCGGCAAAACGGATCTTTTCGATCACGACTGAGACACCGTGCGCGATAAGGATCGGGATGAAGACCGCTTTGTAAGGGGAGACAAAGGCAAACAGCAGGCCAAAAAGCATCAGCACCCCAAAAAAGAGCTTCACCCGCTGCGTCCAGACCAGCGGCTTGTCCAATCCACGATACCAGATGAAGAGCAATGGAAGGTACATCAGTACAACTGCCCAGCCATACGGGCTAACCGACGAGACAAATGCATAGAGGGCAAACGGAATTAAAAAATAGACTAGGTTCCACCACGGCTTGGTATGGTGGAAAATAACGCGGTCGAGTTTGTAGCTGTACCATTGAAGATTGGTGATGACATAATAGCCAATGGCAGTGAG
>JALVWV010000328.1 GCA_027023145.1 Campylobacteraceae bacterium
GCGGTATGTATTGCAAAAGCCGGATCAAACGGGTGGAGATACCGGAGCCCAATTTGCGCTCGCGTCTGGAAGTATGGGTCAATCGCCAGCATACGCTTCCCATGATGCGGGCATTTTATAATGGAATTTTTTGGGCGAGTCCGATCCCCAAAGAGCTACGGGAGCCGATTGCTCGGCTTGGGATCAGTCATCTCGTGGCGCTGAGCGGGTTTCATCTCGGGATTCTCTGGGGGGTGCTGTATGGACTATTGCTGTGGATGTATCGTCCGATGCAGCAGCGCTATTTTCCATGGCGTCATGCCCTAGCTGATGTGGGGACGGTGGTCATGGTTCTGCTCGGTGTGTATCTGTGGTTGACGGGCTCTCCCCCTTCGTTGGTGCGCTCGTATGCTATGCTTCTTGTGGGGTGGGTGATGGTACTGATGGGCATTGAGCTGGTGAGTTTCACGTTTTTAGCAACCATCACAGCCATGCTACTGGCGTTGTTTCCTCCGCTGGTTGTCTCTCTTGGATTCTGGTTGTCGATTGCTGGTGTTTTTTATATTTTTCTTGTATTGTCTTATTGTCAAAAAGCATCACGGAAATTAGTCGCTTTGGTATGTATCCCCGTGGGGATTTTCGTCTTGATGCAACCGCTGGTGCATGGTATATTCGGGGTGACAACCATCTGGCAAATGTTGTCACCTCTCTTGTCATTGGGGTTTATTGTTTTTTACCCGTTGTCGATGGTCGCGCATCTTATCGGATATGGGGGAGTGCTGGATAGCACTTTGATCGGACTTTTTTCTCTCCCAAAAGCAGGCAGTGAGCACCTGTTGTCGTGGTGGGGAGTGGTCGGGTACGGTGTGCTCTCTCTGATGGCGATATGGAAACGGTGGGCGATGGGAATGTTATTGGTGGTAGCGGTGGGGTATGTCGGGTACCTTTTTGGGTAAGAAGCAGGTAAATTGGAGTAGGGACTTCAGTCCCGTATACTAGACCCATTAAATCCTATTTTCTTAACGGGGCTAAAGTCCCTGCTCCTTGAAATGAGAAGTTTTTTTACATTCTATATTTTTTCCACTTCTCCATCCTTGTCCAGCAGATAACACAGACGTAACCCATGCAGAAAAATTGCCCAGGAGATGTAAATCCACAAGAAGAAGAAGAGCAGGGTACTCAGTCCTCCGTAGATACTGCTATACGTGTGATTGTGGAGTGCGTAGAAGAGAAAGGCACTTTTAGCCAGATACCAGATAAGGGAAGAAATGAAGGAGCTGATGAGGGCAGAGGCAGGTTTGATCTGCTCCTTGGGAGAGAGCTGGTAAGTGATATAAAACAGCCCCCAGATGATCAGAAACGGAAGAAGAATGGAGAGGTGAAGCAAGGTGTTGGCCGGGGAGGCTTCGATCAGCGTACTGACCCAGAAAGAACCGGTAGTGAGCAGGGGAACCAGCAGAATCAAAACAGCATAAGTCCGCAATGCCTTGGTCAAGGTGCGGGCAGATGTTTCAAAAATATCGTTGACAACGTGATCGTAATCCCGAAAAAACATGATCGCAGCAAAGAGCACATATCCGATTCCCATCAATCCCATTTTCCCGGCGTTGTTTACAAACGTGTCAATATGGTTCATGATGATTTTGGAATTGGTAGGGAGGAAATTTTGCGCCATGAGATCGTGGATCTGGGCATAGACGTTGTCAAAAATGGGGAGATAGGTTAAGATCGAGAGGATGATTACCAGCAACGGAATGATGAAAAAGAGAGTACTCCAGCTCATACTGGCAGCATAAAATCCCAGTCGATCGTCGAAAAGATCTTTGAAAAAATCCCGAACAAAAATGTAATAGGTAAGGAGGATGTGTTTCACAGTACGCCTTAGTCAGGCAATCCCATTTTGCCGGGATTGAGGATATTGTTGGGATCAAAAGCCTGCTTAATATCTCTGAATAATTGCAATTCGGCCGGGGTAAATGCGATGTCCATGAACTCCGCTTTGCTCAGTCCAATCCCGTGCTCTCCGCTGAGGGTGCCCCCCATTTCAACGACCAGCTCAAAAATTTCACGTATCGCTTTGTGTCCATTTTCCATCTGCACCGGATCGCTGCCGTCAAGCATGACGTTGACATGGATGTTGCCATCGCCTGCATGACCAAAACAGGGGGCTTTTAGGTCGTATTTGTCACTGATTTTGTAAATCTCTGTCAACGCCTCAGGTAGTTTACTGCGGGGGACGGAGATATCTTCGTTGAGTTTCTTGGTGCCGTAGAGGGTAACGGAAGGGGAGGCATTGCGTCGGGCGACCCAAAGACGATCACGCTCAGTGGCATCCTCTGCGATGCGGAATTCTTGAGCCCCGTTTTCTCGAAAAGACTCTTCAAGGATTTTCAACTGAAAAGCAACTTCCTCGGGAACGTTGCCATCCACATCCCCGATCAGCAATGCGCCAGCATCCTCGGGGAGTTCGATGCCGATCTTCTCTTTGACGGCATGGACGACGAGGTTGTCGAGAAATTCCATCGCGACAGGATTGGCCCCGCTGGCGAGGGATTTGAATACGGCATTCATCGCGTGTTCAACTGAAGGGAAGATCCCCATATAGGATTTGCTAAACTTGGGCTTGGGGATGAGCTTGAGGGTGATTTCGGTGATGACGGCCAGTGTCCCCTCGGAGGCAATAAGGATACCGGCGATGTTGTAGCCGGCGACGTCCTTAATGGTGTGTTTCCCGGCACGGATCACATCGCCATTGGCACGTACGGCACGCACGGCCATGACGTAATCTTTGGTCAACCCGTATTTGGCTGCCCGCATCCCTCCGGCATTTTCACTGACATTCCCGCCAAGGGTTGAGTACTCTTCGCTGGCCGGATCGGGGGGATAAAAGAGCCCGAGGGCTTCGACGTGGCGTTGGAGATCTTTGTTGACCACGCCGGGTTGGACAGTAGCGAGCATGTTTTCCATATCGACATGGAGGATGCGGTTCATGTGCTTCTCCATCGCGAGGATGATGCCGCCGTTTTTGGGTAGTGCTCCTCCCGTGAAGCCACTTCCGGCACCGCGTGCCGTGATCACAATCTTGTGCGCATTGCAATAGGTCAGGATACGGCGTACGTCGTCTTCATCACGAGGGAAGATGACTGCTTCGGGTCGGTAATGGGTGCGGGTGGCGTCGTAGCTGTAGGCGCGAAGGTGCGCTGCATCGGTGTAGAGATTCTCTGCGCCGACGATGGCTTGCAGGGCTTCGGTGTGTCGGGTCTCCATAAACGTGTCCCTTCTGTTGGTCTCCGATGATTATACAACCAAAAGATAAAACTCCACTTTGGATGGATATAATACGCGAAAAAGACAAGGGACGATGATGCGGATAGTATTGGGGTGGGTACTCTTGTTTGGATTGGCTTTTTCTGCCCGTGTATACGAGCTGAATTGGCCAGCCGGCCGTACCTTTCCACAGTATTTAACCGATCACAACCAGACCCAACTGCTCCGTTCAATTACAGCTGAGGATATGCAGTATGTGACCGAGATAGAGGCAGGGGAGCGATACTATGAATTACGGGAAAATGGCGTGTTGCTGCAAGCGCTAATCCCGATAGGGGAAGAGATGCAGATCCAACTCCGTCGGGAGCAGACGGGAGCGTATCGGTTTGATATCGTTCCGATCGTATTTCGGGAAGTCAAAGACGCCGTGAGTTTTCCAATCCATGACAGTTATCACAAACAGATCGATCGTCACACACATTATCCGCGTTTGAGTTATGTTCTAGCACAGCTTTACAAAGGGGATCTCTCTTTTCGGGCATTACAGCCTGAGGATCGTGTCGCTTTTATCTACACTCAAAAAGAGCGCCTGGGTATTCCGCTGGGCAAACCCCGGATCAAAGCGGCGTTGATTGACACACATGGCAAAGAGCATTTTGTCTTTGTCACACCCAAAGGGGAAGTGTATCGTGGCGTAGATAAAATAATTACGGTCACCCGAAACGAGAAACGCCCTTTTACGTACACGACCGTACGCAAAGTCCCCTCAGCCCGTTTTCGAATGCCGCTGGATCACCCGCGTATCACTTCCCGTTTTACGTATCGAAGGTGGCATCCGATCCTCCATAAGTACCGCCCCCATTTCGGGGTCGACTTCGGAGCGAAGCGGGGGACGCCTCTGCGGGCGGTCAATGATGGTCGGGTGGTGTACGCCGGATGGATGCGTGGGTACGGTAAAGTAGTCAAGATCGATCACGGCAGGGGATTTGTATCGCTGTATGCGCACCAGAGCACGATACTGGTCAAATTGAAGCAGCACGTTAAACGGGGACAAGTAATCGGCAGAGTCGGCAGTACCGGCCGGAGTACCGGCCCCCATTTGCATTTTGGACTCTATCATCATGGTAAGCCGGTCGACCCCCTGCACTATATTGCTCGTAAGGGTACCGGAAAGACCCGTTCGGTCGTCGTAAAACATACGGTGATGAAAACCTACCCGGTCACGCGGAAACGTTCTGTACGTATCCGGGGAGCACGGGCGATGAAAAAGCGTTTGCATACGTTGATCGGGCAAGAGACAACCGACAATGAGCAATGGAGCGAACGGAATCGTACGATGATTCGTGTCAACGAGATCCCGATCGATGGAGAAACGCAACAAGGAGATCATCATGGCTGAAACATTACATCTAGAGGAGGGAAAAGCATTGCTCGGACAGCTGCTGGAGCATCCCGAGGCGTTTGAACACCACCATGCTAACGAACTGGCGAAGATCCTGCGACAAGTGTATCATGAGGAGAGTTCGGAGCATTTCCTAGAATACATCCTGAAAATCCCCGAAGAGTATCTCGGGGACATCCTGCTGGAACTTCCAGAGAATCTCAAGGATGAAGCCCTCTCAGCTCTCTCCGTCCCCAAATTGGTGGATGTTGTCGATGAACTGGATTCAGATGATGCCGCCGATTTGATGCAGGATATTGAAGCCATCGATGAAGTCAAAGAACAGGAGATCCTCTCCAGCCTCGATGATGAAGATGTCGAAGAGATTGAACGGCTCAAAACTTATGAAGATAATGAAGCTGGTTCTCGGATGCAAACCGAACTCTTTCGTGCAGAGTTGGATGAACCGATCAATGTGGCGATTGCACGATTGCGTCGATTGAAGAGCGAAGGGGAGCTGGACAATGTCTATCAAGTGTTTATTGTGGATAAATTTGGGTTTCTCATTGGCGCGATGTCGTTTGAGGAGTTGATTACATTTGAATTCGAGAGAACGTTTCGTGATTATTTTGATGAGAGTCACAAAATGGTTCAATCGATCCAGGCAAAAGAGCCAGTGGATGATGTGATACAGCTCTTTGAAGATTACGATCTGGTGGTGTTGCCGGTGACGGACAGTCACGGTAAATTGATTGGGCGCATCACCTCGGATGATATGTATGACATCATCGAAGATCGCGCCACCGAGCAAATGTATAAAATGGCGGGGGTCAACGAAGAGGTTGAAGAAGAACGGGACATTAAAACCATCACACAGAAACGGGCGGTATGGTTGGGGATCAATCTCTTGACAGCCATCCTGGCTTCCGTGGTGATTGGACTTTTTGATGAGACGATTCAGGCGTATGTGGCACTAGCAGTGCTGATGCCGATCGTTGCTTCCATGGGGGGGAATGCCGGGACACAGTCGCTGACCAT
>JALVWV010000329.1 GCA_027023145.1 Campylobacteraceae bacterium
GTATGGACTTCACCGGCGAGGCAGGTGATCTGCGCATGGGGATAGGCTACGCCGGAGCGGTTGTTGACGGTGATCCAGCCGACGAGGTCAAGGCTCTCTTTGCCGAGGTTCAGGACGTAGTCGCTCTTCCAGCTGATGCCAGTGGTGAGGTACTTCAGGTCGATCCCGAGCTTCCCGGCTTTGGCGGTCTTGATGTTCCACACGAGGCTGGGGCGGGTGATCATGTTTTTAGGCACAGAGGGGAAGATCACTTGCGTCGGTTTGTCGAGGGAGAGGATTTTGCCCGTCCCTTTCTGCCGTACCATGACGACGGGTGCAGCGGCAAGGAGGGTGCCGTGCGAGAGGGTAGGCTTGCGGCCGTTGGTGTAAAAGTCCACGGGGCGGTTGATACTCTTTTTGAGCATGGAGTCGAGGGAGATGAGGTCGTAGATGTAGTTCTGCGAATAGAGCTGTGTCGAGACTCCGCTGAAGCTGGGGACGACACTGGCGGTGATGACACTGCCAGCGACCCCTTCATAGATGAGCCGCTGCGCTCCGGCGGTGACGTTGGCTTCGCGGGTGTCATGGACGAAGGCGCGGTCGTCATTGTAGATCGTGATCGCCAGATCGGAGGCGGTCTGAGGGACGACGGTATCGGCGATGAGTGCCGAGACGAGCAGAGGGAGGAGGGCGATGGGTTTCATGAAGTATTCCTGTGTCGGTTTTACGGCAGTATAGCAGGTGCGGGGTAATGGAGGGTAAATAGCAGGTGTTTTCGTAGGGGCATCCGCGTATCTGCCCGGGTGGCGTATGCCACCTCAAGGGGCTGGGGCTTCAGCCCCACAAAATAAGATTATTTTGGCTCCGATATTGGGTAACGAAGATGGATTTCTAGCAGTAAAAGGTGTATATTCAACGTCTGACCCCTAAAAGAGAGAGCACGTTAAACGCCTCTTGGGTATAATCACATCAAAAGACATCTGAAGAATCGCCGGTTTCACGCGATAGCTCTGGCAGTCGCAAACGCGAGCGCCCATTTCATGGGTTGGGTGCTCCTTTGTCGCCATCACGTGAAACCTCTGTTTGTCATTATCCAGAGGTCTAGGAAGGACAATATACCACGTGAGCACCTACGCCAATACCATCAGCTCCATCGCCATTGGATCGTTTGACGGGATCCATGTCGCCCATCATGCCCTCATCTCTCAAGCAGAAGCCGTCGCTGTTATCGAGCGGGGAGAGGGGTACCTGACCCCCGGTTTCAAGCGGTCGTGGTACACCGACAGACCGTTGTTTTTTTACCTGTTTGAGCAGGTGCGGGGATTGAGTGCGGCGGCGTTTGTGGCGCGGTTGGAGGAGGATTTTCCCTCCCTTGAGCGGATCGTGGTAGGGTATGACTTTGGCTTCGGGCAGGGGCGTGAAGGGGACGCGGATCATTTGCGCGATCTCTTTGGCGGTGAGGTGGTGATTGTCCCGGAAGTGATGCTTGATGGGGTTTCGGTGCATTCGCGGGTTATCCGTGAGTATTTGCAATCAGGGAAAATCGAAGCGGCCAATGCTCTACTGGGGAGGACATACCGGATCGACGGCGACGTGATCGTCGGACAGGGGATCGGAGCGCGGGAGTTGGTGCCCACACTCAATCTCCGTGCTCGAGACTACCAGCTCCCCCGCGAAGGGGTCTATGCTACCCGGACACGCATCGGGGGGGCGTGGCTGCCGAGTGTAAGCTTTCTCGGGCATCGGGTGAGCACGGACGGATCGTTTGCCGTGGAGAGCCATGTGCTCGATCACGATATCGGAGCCGTGGGGGGGCGAGTGTTTATCGAGTTTATTGATCGGATTCGGGACAATCGGAAGTTTGATTCGCTCTCGACACTCAGAAGCCAGATCCAGGATGATATTGCCGTGGCAAAGGAAATGCTCAATGGATAAAGTTTTTACCAAACCGATCGAAAAGCAGTTTGAGTTTGACGAAGCGGTTGCATCGGTGTTTGACGATATGCTGAGCCGCTCCGTGCCGTTTTACGATGAGGTGCGGCGGCTGGTGATCGAGGTGATCCTTGCCGAAGCGGAGCCGGGGATTCGGGTGATCGATCTGGGCTCATCCACGGCGAAGTTTCTGCTGGAGCTTTCCCATCGATCCCCGGTGGATTTGCATCTAGTCGGGATCGACAATTCTGAGGCGATGGTGGAGCGGGCTCAGCGCAAGGCGGAGGCCTTTGGTGCCGAGGTGACGCTGGAACTGGCCGACATTCTGACCTATGACTACCGGGGATATGATGTCGCGGTGGCCAACTACACTCTCCAGTTCATCCGTCCCATGCAGCGTACCGAGCTGGTGGCAAGGATCGGACAGGAGCTCTCTGAAGGGGGACGGTTTATCTTTTCGGAAAAAGTGGTGTTCGGGGAGAAGCGACTGGATAAGCAGATGATCGATGTGTACTATGACTACAAACGGACGCAGGGGTACAGCGATTATGAGATCGCGCAGAAGCGAGAAGCACTCGAAAATGTCCTGATCCCCTTTACCATCGATGAGAATATCCAGATGTGTCGATCGGCCGGTTTCAGAGAGGTGCATACGATTTTCCAGTGGGCCAATTTCGTGACATTTGTCGCCCGAAAGTAGTCAAGGAGGAGTCGGTTTTGACAAGTCAATTGACACCCGATCCCAGCAAAGCCCTGAAATACGGGTTGCATTATTTAATATGAGTTGTTCACACCTTATTCACCATGTGAAAAACGCATATTTCTTCTTAAAAAATGATAAAATTACACACGCGTAACGCAAAAAACTCTCCAGCCCCCACCTGCCGGGCATTCTCATCAAAACTGCGGTATAATCCGAAAAATTCAAAGGCACTCAGAAGTGCCATCATCAAGGATACCGTATGAACTGGGCACCAAATAGTTGGAGAAATTTTCCGATAAAACAGCAACCGACTTACAAAGACCCCACTCTTGTCAAGGAAGTGGAAAGTGAGCTGGCGAGCTACCCGCCACTGATTTTTGCGGGGGAAGCTCGCAACCTCAAAAACGATCTCATCAAGGCTGGACGCGGGGAAGCCTTTATCGTCCAGGGAGGCGACTGTGCCGAAAGTTTCAGCGCTTTCAACGCTGACGTGATCAAAAATATGTTTAAACTGATCCTCCAAATGTCAGTCGTGATGACCTATTCTGCTGGCAAACCGGTGGTCAAGATCGGTCGGATGGCCGGACAGTTTGCCAAGCCCCGTTCGAGTGACTACGAAGAGATTGACGGTGTCAAGCTCCCAAGCTATCGCGGAGATATTATCAACGATATTGGCTTCACCGAGGCGGCGCGTGAGCCTGACCCCCGACGGATGATCCGGGCGTACAACCAATCCGCCGCGACGATGAACCTCCTGCGGGCGTTCTCACGAGGGGGGCTGGCCAACTTGAATGAGGTGCATCGCTGGAACCTTGACTTTATCAAGGGGCATCCCCTCGGTCAGCGCTACGAGCAACTGAGTTTTCAGATCGACAAGAGCATGAAATTCCTCGCCGCAGCCGGGATCACTTCAGACAATGCCCCCCAGTTGCGTCAAACGACGGTTTACACCTCTCATGAAGCCTTGCTTCTGCCGTATGAGGAGGCATTGACACGGGTTGACAGCATCACCGATGACTGGTACAACACCTCCGCACACATGCTCTGGATCGGGGATCGGACGCGTGATTTGGATGGCGCCCACATCGAATATTTCCGAGGCATCCAAAACCCCATCGGCTGCAAAGTCGGTCCCTCGATGGAAGTCGAAGAGCTCCTCACCCTCATCGATGCTCTCAACCCCACCAACGAAGAGGGACGTCTCAATCTTATCGTCCGGATGGGTGCGGATAAAATCGCCGCCCACTTCCCACCACTTCTGCGTGCGGTGCGGGATGCTGGCAAACAGGTCGTCTGGACGATCGACCCGATGCATGGCAACATCGCCAAGAGTTCGACCGGATTCAAGACCCGAGATTTTGACAAAATCCTCTCCGAAGTGGAGCAATTTTTTGCCATCCACGAGGCTGAAGGAACTATCGCTGCAGGTATCCACCTCGAGATGACCGGTGAAGACGTCACCGAATGCACCGGCAGCACCTCTAGCCCCATCTCCGAAGAAGATCTCGGCAGCCGATACCACACCCAGTG
Organism: Campylobacteraceae bacterium; assembly: GCA_027023145.1. Taxonomy (GTDB): domain Bacteria; phylum Campylobacterota; class Campylobacteria; order Campylobacterales; family Sulfurovaceae; genus S017-3. The sequence goes on from JALVWV010000329.1 coordinate 4,145, forward strand.
CGATCCACGCCTCAATGCGAATCAATCGCTGGAACTGGCGTTTATGATTGGGGAGAAATTCCAGTAGGGGCAGACCCATGTGTCTGCCCTCAGAGTGAGGAGTGAGGAATTTTGGTATGCATTGCTGCGCAATGCTTTTATCGATGTGGGGACGCGACTTCAGTCGCGTTTGGTGGAGCTTTGAAGTCCAGCTCCTTGAAGCATGTTACAAGCCTTATCGCGTAGATTCCGCAATAGCGCACCTTCCAACGATTCTTTCCCTGGAAGTGGAGACTTTAGTCCCACCCAAAGGTCAAACGACAGTGCAACCTCAGGGTGAGGCTGAAGCCTTCACTTCCAGATAAATCGCGTTGCGATTTTGGTGCGCTATTGCGGCACCCTACGCGATCTTCAGCGATCCAAACCCTTCATACCTTCCAAACGACAGTAGATCCAGCTCCTCGATCTGGTTGAGGGTGGCGACAAGCGAAGTGCCCAGCGCGTAGGCGAGGTTGACCGGGACGGCGTTGCCGATCTGTTTGTACTGCTGGGTGACGGAGCCTTCGAAAATCCACTCATCTGGAAAGGTCTGGATACGGGCATACTCCCGGACGGTGAACGGGCGGGTTTCATCTGGGTGGCACCGCTCGGTCTGTTTCTGAGCCGGGGAGCAGGTGAGGGTGAGGCTGGGCTCATCCCAGGCGATACGGCGGGCGATGCCGGTCTTGCCGCCGCCGAGGTAAAAGCTCTTCATCATGTAGGCTTTTTGATCCTCGATCGGAAGATCCCGCCAGTAACCGCCGGGGGGGACTTTGTCGAGAATGACCTTCTTTTTCTCGGGATAGGTTTGACCCGGAGACGGAGGGACGTCGTTGGGGTAGAGGGTGCCCTTCTTGAGGGCATCTTTGAGGGTGTACTCTTCGGTACACTCCTCGGGCCAGGAGAAGGTGACCTTGTCGGCATAGTCTTCACGAATGCCAACGATGATGAGCCGTTCGCGTTTTTGGGGAACGCGGTATTTGACTGCTTTGAGGACTTTGGGCTCCAAGACGCGGTAGCCCATCGAGCGGAAGACGCTCAGGATGGTCTCCAACGTCCGCCCCTTGTCGTGGTTGAGCAATCCTCGGACATTTTCGGCGAGGAAGAGTGCCGGGCGGGTCTCTTTGAGTGCCCGGGCAAACTCATAGAAGAGCGTCCCCCGGGTGTCTTCGAAGCCCATCTTCTTGCCCGCATACGAAAAAGCCTGACACGGGAAGCCCCCGGTAAGCACATCCACCTCTCCGGCATAGGGGGTAAAGTCGATCTCGGCGACGTCACCGTGGACGACGGGCCATTCGGGGCGGTTGCGGCGGAGGGTAGCAGCTGCGTAGCGGTCGAAGTCATTCAGCAGGAGGTGTTCGATACCAGCGTGTTCCATCCCCAGCGCCATCCCGCCAGCTCCGGCAAAGAGCTCGATGCTCCGAAACGGGCGCACGGGCGATGGGCAGTGCGAAAAAGTGTTGCGATGTCTATCGTCGATTGTGATTCGCCCATAGTGCCTCCTTTTGATGTGTCGTATTATACTTTATTTTGACGAAAGAAGAGAATTATATGTCAAATTGTCATACTTTTTGTCGAAGAGTGACTGTAAATCTATTCTCTCCCTTTTTATAGACATACTCCAGCCCCATCTTGTGAAGATCAAGGATGCTTTTGACAATGTAGAGTCCCAGTCCCAGTCCGCTGCGAGAGGTATGGAAGGGGGCGAAGTAGTGTTCGAGTGGTTCTTTGAGCCCTTCGCCGTGGTTGCTAATGGTAAGGGCGTCGCTGTTGATGATGACCTGAACTCGTTTGGTTTGACTGTATTTGATCCCATTGTCGAGCAGATTTTTGATCGCCAGGGAGAGGAGCTCGAAATCAGCCTGCACGGTGGTGTCTCGTACCAGATGGAGCCCAATATGCTTGTCCGGATCGTCAAGCATGAGCATATCAACGCTGGCTTCCACGATGTCGCTGAGTTTATAGGGTTTAAACTCAGCGTTGAAATTTTTGGAAGCGATTTGCTCCACTTTGGCAAACTCATCGATGAGGAGATTGAGGCGCTGAAAAATGGCATGGAAGCGTTGTTTCTGGCGATCATCCTGCACCATCTCACTCATCAGTCGTCCCTTGGCAATGGGCGTTTTGAGCTCGTGCATGATGGCACGCAGAAGGAGTTGGCGGGCGTGGAGGAGGTCGCGGATCTTCTTGACAGCGGTGTCAAAAGCATTGGCTACTTCGGCGATCTCGTCGCCCTTGTCGCTGCGGCATTCGATGTCGAGGTCGCCGTCGGAGAATTTTTCGATGGTGTGTTTGAGCTCCACGAGGGGCTTGATCGAACGGATGACCCACCAGTAGAAGAATCCAAGCAGCAGCAACGACCCGGCGAAACCGATGACGAGATCGAGGGGAAATTTGGGTTTGTTCATGTTTTCAAGGACGAGGTTGAAGCGGTCGTTGTTGATGAAGATGTAGCGCTCGAGCTTGAGGGTGACGGTGGCGAAATGGCGGGTGCCGTTGTCGTCGTCGAAGTGCCCTTGGAGGACGAGACCTCTCTCCCCGCCGTTAACGACGCGGATGTTCTGTGACTCGAGGTAGGCGGTATCGATCTTGCCGTACCGGAGGTAATAGAGGTAGAGGTAATGGATGTTGGCCCGTTCCTGCATGGCGATCGCTTCGAGGGAGCGACTCTGACTGCGCTGATAAAGGACGCCAAAGAGGAGTGCGAGCAGCAGGGTCGCGAGGACGAAGATGATGTTGATCTTGGCGCGGAGGGATCGGGGGCGCATCAGACCAGCTTGTATCCGATGCCGCGCACGGCCTGGATCCGTTTGGGGTCGCCGAGTTTGGCGCGGATCTTGGAGATGATGACATCAAGGCTCTTCTGGGAACTGTCACTCATGACCGTCGAGGCGTTGATGAGTTGCTCCCGTGAGATGGCGATCCCTTGGGAGTGTACCAGCTGAGAGAGGATCTCGAACTCCGCCGGAGTCAGCTGGAGCGCTTCTCCTTTGAAATAGATTGTCTCCCCTTTGGTCTCGAAGTCACTTTTGGGTGCCTGGGGGGCAGAGTCTCCTCGGGTTCGGCGGCGCAGGAGGGAGAGGATGCGGGCGTGGAGCTCCTTGGGGTCGTAGGGCTTGGGGAGGTAGTCGTCGGCGCCGAGCTCAAAGCTGGCGAGTTTGTCGTTGATGTCCGAGCGTGCCGAGGAGATGATGATGGGGATGTCGTACTTGCGGGCAGCCTCCTCGCACACCTCCAGCCCGTCCATCCCCGGTAGGGTCAGATCGAGGATCATCAGGTCGTAGTTGTAGACTCCGGCGCTTAAGCCCAGAAACGGGTCTTCGAAATTGGTCACCTGCATATCAAACTGCGCCAAATACTCGGTCAACAGCTCGGCAAATTCCGGATCGTCTTCGATCATGAGGATTTTAGTCATGGGGGCTCCCGTGATTGGTTATATTTTTGTTTGTGTTATTGTAGCGGGTGGAGGTTAATTGTTGTCAAATGGGGAGTTTCTATTAAAATGTTATCACCATCTTCATGTGACGCTCCACATCGGCGGGAAATGGATATGCTATTCATTTCACAATCCGCAGATCAGAAATATACCGAAAATCGCGGATGTTGTATGTCGAGAGAGGGAGGTTGTTGATGAGACATGTGGCGGCAATAATGGCATCTTGAATTTTGGTTCCGTGTGAGAGGGCATGACGCTCGATGATTTGTGTGGCAAGCACCATGATTTCATGATCAACTTTCAAGAGCTTGAAACCTTGCAACTTGGCTTTGATCTCACGAAGATCCTGTTTGTTTTTCGCACCGACGAAGAGTTCCATCAGGACAATATGGTTGAGGTATGCGTTGGTTTTATCGAGAGTGAGGTTACCTTTGAGGCACTCGATGACGACGCACGTATCGACGAATATCTTATCGCCAGGCATGTTCTCTCAACTCTGTTGCAAAACGCTTGACATCATCGACCTCTTGAAAAGGTCTGTATTCGGGATCTTCTTCGAGCCCATAGTCCAGCGTCGTAGCATTTTGATCCGGGTTGCGGACGGGGTAGGAGAGCCAGTCGGATTCTTTGCGCAGAAACTGTTTCAGGAGATCGGTGAGGAGATCGCTGGCCTGCACCTGCTTCCGTGCAATATAGTCGGTAAGCTCCTGCTCCAAACGCACATCGCTGATTTGAATGTTGAGTTGCATGGGATTCTCCTGAATACTTCTACGGTGATTATAGCATATTTTGAAATAACATGAGCACCAGATTACTCAAACGCCTTGCGCATATACGGCACAATCTCCTCAAAGCCATATGCCCCGTCCGTAAAATATTCAAACGCGATCGCCCCCTGATAGATGAGCATATCGGTGCCGTCTTTGGTGGGCTCGTTGTGGGCTTTGGCCAGAGCCAGGAAGAGAGTTTCGCGGCCGTAGATGACGTCGATGCAGGCTTGGGCACCCGGAAGGAGAGGGGTCAGGAGGTGTTCTGGGGCGGGGAGGTGGTCGTCGGTGAGACCGGCGGAGGTCATGTTGATGATGAGATCATACGTGTCGGGCTTGAAGTCGTCGAAGGTATAGCACGCAAAGCCCTGATCGATGAATTTCTCCAACCGTGGGGCGCTGCGGTTGAGGATTGTGACATCGTAGCCGTGGTCGCGCAGAATCACGGCGGTCGACTGGGCAGTGCCCCCGGCTCCGAGGAAGAGGACACGACGGCCGTCAAAGGGTGCAATGGCTCGGAGGAAGCCGGGGGCGTCGGTGTTGTAGCCGTGGAGCTTTCCATCGCGTTCGACGATGGTGTTGACGGCGCCTACCTGCCGGGCAAACGGATCGAGTTCGTCGCAGGCAGCAAAGGCGGCTTCTTTGTGGGGGACGGTGATGTTGGCGCCTTTGAGTCCGAGGGCGAAGAAGGTTTCACGCAGCTTTTTGCCATCTTCGAGCTGGTAGCGGCCGTAGCACCCCTCAAAGCCTAAACCTCGGAAAGCGTAATTGTGCATCAGTGGGGAGCGGGAGTGGGAGACGGGGTTGCCGAAAATCGTAAAAAGGTTCATGACCGAACCTTTTTGAGTGAGGAGTGAGGAGTGAGGAGTGAGGAGTGGAGTCGCGTAGGGTGTGCAATAGCACACCAGAAAATGTTAGAGAGTGGGTAGTGGGTAGTGGGTAGTGGGTAGGTTATTTGCATGGATGTGTTCCTTGTTTGGAATCGGAGGCTTGTCCTTGAATGTGCTGATGCGCGTAGGGTGTGCAATTGCACACCTTTCAACGGTTACTTTTTCGGAAGCGGAGACTTCAGTCCCGCCAAAAGGTTACATAACATAGCAATCTCAGGGTGAGGCTGAAGCCTTCACTTCCAGATTTTGGTGTGCTGTTGCACACCCTACGTGACACTCCTGATTCTAAAGGCTCTCCATTTCCTTGAGTGTGGCGATAAGTGCCATAAGCTTGTTGCGCACTTCCAGCTCTTCCAGTTCGGGTACCGAGTCGGCGACGACGCCGGCTCCGGCCTGGAGGGTGATGCGATCAGCTTGGAGGAGGGCGGTACGGATGGTGATGGCGGAGTCCATGTCTCCGGTGAAGGAGAAGTAGCCCACGGCGCCGGAATAGAAGCCCCGCTTGAGCCCCTCGAAGCGGGCGATGAGCTCCATCGCCATGATCTTGGGGGCACCGGTCATGGTGCCGGCGGTAAACGTCGCACGGAAGAGGTCAAACATATCCTTGTCCTCGGCGATCTGGGCGACGACGTCGCTGACCATGTGCATGACGTGGGAGTATTTTTCGACGCGCATCATGTCGGGGACGGTGACGGTGCCGGTTTGGGCGACGCGGCTGACGTCGTTGCGTCCGAGATCGATGAGCATGAGGTGCTCGGCGCGTTCTTTGGGGTCGGCGAGCATCTCCTGTTCGAGCTCGTGGTCGCGCTGGGGGGTGTCGCCGCGCTTGCGGGTACCGGCGATGGGGCGCAGGAGGATCTCTCCGTCGGTCAGGCGCACCATCACCTCCGGGCTCGAGCCACAGATGGCGAAGTCTTCGTACTCGAGGAGGAAGAGGTAAGGGGAGGGGTTTTTGGAGCGCAACACCCGGTAGAAACTGAGCGGATCGATCTGTCCGTGCTGGGTGTAGCGGTTGGAGGGGAGCATCTGAAACACATCCCCGGCGCGGATGTGTTCCTTGGCTTCACGGACGATTTCCATGTAGCGCTCAGCGTCGATGGCAAATTCCCCTTCGCCCTCGAGGACAACTGGCTGGAGAGGAAGAGGCTGGTGAGGCTGGGTTAGGAGCGCTTCGACGGCGATGAGCATCTTGGGGTAGGTGTCGTCGGGATCGATGAAGGTTAGCCGGGCGCTCTTGTGCGAAAAGCCGATGATCAACTTGGGGCGGATGAGATCGAGATCGGGGGTCTGGAGGGTGTCCTTGAGCCCATCCATGCTCTCATGTAGGGTGGGTTCGAAGACTTTGACCATGTCGTAGCCGATGAACCCGATGAATCCATCGACGAAGCCAAATCCTGCCTCACGTGCCATCACATGGTACGGTTCGGGGTCGATCGCGCGGTAGTAGCGCTGGAGGAAGGTAAACGGATCATCCTCGATCGTCTCCGAGTGCCCCTTGGCATCGATATAGTGGCTGACACCGTCACGGTAGCTGAGGCGCTCTTTGGCGCCGATGGCGATGAAGCTGAAGTTGCCATCTTCGGTATTGACGACGCTCTCAAACAGCATCGTGATCTCATCGGGGAAGAGCGCCTTGATCTCCCCGTAGAGGGCGACGGGGGTAAGCTGGTCAAACAGGTGGGAGCGGATCATGGCTTAAAACTTGACGATGAGACCGTCGACACCAATTTTCTGCTTGACGATAGGGAGGGCGGCTTTGGCTTCGTTGTAGCTATCATAGGGTCCGACACGGACGCGACGAATACCTCGGGTAGTTTTGGTAATGAAGGTGAACCCAGCATCTTTGAGCTTCTGCATGAATTTTGGACTGGGGGCACGCTTGAATGCTCCGACTTGGATATAATAAATTGGCTGATCTGCGGTCTTAATCAGCTGACCTCTGGCGGAAACCGAGGGTGTTGTTTGAGCAGGAGTTGCGGGCTGAGTTGGTGTGGTGTCGGGCATGGGAACGGGCACGGAAACAGGTACGGAAACGGGCTTTGGTTTTGGTTTGGGCTTCGGTTTCGGCTTGGGGGCAGGAGTGGTGGGTGTTGCAGGTGTTTCAGTCGGAGTGGGTGTTAGAGGAGGCATGTCGCTATTGCTGGGCTCCAAGGGAGTGAGTGCCGGATCAAGGGGTTGGGTTTGGTTGTGGGAAGGGGAAGACTCCGGTAGCGTCTCCTGATCGGATGACCCAAAGAGCAATGCCCACAAAATAAGCCCCACGATCAACACGACAATGGCCAGAGCAACAACACTCAGAAGGGTTTTTGATCCAGAGTTTCCAGGTTCGGGTTCGCCGATGATCAGGTCATCTAAATTATGGTCATTCATCCAGGGTACCCTTATTATTTGATTTGAAGTGATTATAGCAAAAGGTAAATTAAGGGTACTAACCGTAGGGTATCGTGAGGATATTCCACCCCTCAGGTAGGCTGGGATCGGGAAGGATTTTCCAGCTGCGGGGGAGCGCCTCTTCGAGAGAGGCTGAGAGTTCGCGGGCGAAAGCATACAGAGAGGTGATTGGCTGCAGGGAGCAGGGGAGGATGAGTAGACGGATCGTCTCACTCCGCCCGCGAAAAACCGTGTAGTCGGTGATCCTCTGCTGGTGCATGAGGTGTTCAAACAGGTGGACAAATCGCTCGGGGGATGTTCCGTCATAGATGAAGACAATGCCTGAACCCTCCCCGGCGTATGTCAGAGGGAGTGCCAGCGTCTGAATCCCCGCGAGATGCTCGCGGATGCTGCGATCGTCAAGCGGACGGTCGACGCGGGCAAAGCGGGAATAGAGTGTCCGACCGTCGTGTTCGGTTCGGGAGACGATGGAGGGGTGTTTGCGGTAATGGTATGCCGGGGTGGCCGCCAGTGAACGGACGGCCTTGGCAAAAGTAGGGAAATCAGTAGATGGGGCGATCATAGATCACAAACTGGCGGGCGAGGGTGGTCATCTCCTCTTTGACTCTGGCGTGGAGTTCTGCGTCGTTGACGTGGTCGAGGACATCGGCGATGCGGGTGGCGATGGTCTCAAACTCAGCCTCTTTCATTCCACGACGGGTGAGCGCCGGGGAGCCGATGCGGATTCCGCTGGTGACAAATGGGCTGCGGGTCTCACCGGGGACGGTGTTTTTGTTGACGGTGATCCCGGCAGCTCCGAGTGCTGCGTCGGCATCCTTGCCGCTGAAGTCTTTGTCGAGGAAGCTCACCAGCACGAGGTGGTTGTCCGTCCCGCCGCTGACGATGTCGTAACCGCGCTCCATGAGGACACGGGCGAGGACTTGAGCGTTGGCTTTGACCTGCCGGGCATACGCTTTCCACTCGGGGGCGAGGTTGTGCTTGAACCCGACGGCTTTGGCGGCGATGACGTGTACCAGCGGGCCGCCTTGGAGGCCGGGGAAGATGGCGGAATTGATCTTCTTAGCGATCGCTTCGTCGTTGGTCATGATGATCCCGCCCCGGGGGCCAGCGAGAGTCTTGTGGGTGGTGGTGGTGACGACATCAGCATGGGGGAAGGGGCTGGGGTGCTCACCAGCTGCGACAAGTCCGGCGATGTGGGCAATGTCGGCAAACAGGTAGGCGCCCACCGCATCGGCAATTTCACGGAATTTGGCGAAGTCGATCTCCCGGGCATACGCCGAAGCACCGCAGACGATGATATTAGGCTGAGTGATCTTGGCGATCTCCATGACCTTGTCGTAGTCGATTCGGCCATCGAGCTCGACGCCGTAGGTGAAACTGTGGTAGTTTTTGCCCGAGAAACTGGGCTTGGAGCCATGTGTCAAGTGTCCGCCGTGACTCAGATCCATTCCGAGGATCTTGTCCCCGGCTTTGATGAGGGCAGCATAGACTGCACCGTTGGCCTGGGAGCCGGAGTGGGGCTGGACATTGACGTATTCGCAGCCGAAGAGCTCTTTGGCGCGGTCGATCGCCAGCTGTTCGACGGTATCGGCAAATTCGCACCCGCCGTAGTAGCGCTTGGCGGGGTACCCTTCGGCGTATTTGTTGGTCAGCACCGATCCCATCGCCTCCATGACGTCAGGGAAGGTGAAGTTCTCGGAAGCGATCATCTCGAGGTGATCGGTCTGGCGCTCCAGCTCGGAGGCAATCGCCGCATAGACCTCAGGATCGAACGATTCAATGGCGTAGCTCATGGTAGTCCTTGGATGTGGTTTGGTAAGTGCAATTATAGTTAAAATTGCTTAGATGGGTGCTATGCGTCTGAGTCGGTTTCCCTCGTTCCGACTGTCTCGGTCGGAATGTCATAGCTTGGTTATTGTTGCACTTGCATTTCTTCCGTTGTGCTGCGCCCTTTTTTACGTTAGCCTCTCTCTAATTTTGTCCGGGTCTTGTCTTTCATCCAAAACAGCATATATCCAAATCACATCCTTATCAATTTTGTAGTAAATCGTATAGGGGAAACGCTTTGAGTAGAGTGCATGAAACCCAAATTTTATCGGGTGGATACCCGCAAAAAGATGCAACGATTCGATATCGGCACTGATACCATCGAGAAAATAGTCGCCTGCTCCATATTGCAAAGATTCATAAAAAAGCACGCCTTTTAGGATGTCTTCCTGTGCTTCGTCAAGAATCTCTATATGCATCCAATGCCTCACGTACATTTTGTTTGGCTTCTTCAAAAGGGATAAAGTTGCTTGTGTTTTTTTGAGCTCTTTGCTTCAGGACTTCTTCATGCCACGCAGATACAGGATACTCCAGATTATCACGATCGAAGCTTGCCCAGAGCTCCTCCATGAGGGCTAAACGCTCTTTGGCTGACATATGGACTATATCGTTTTTGGACATGGATGCTCCTTTTGCTTTTTGTCATTATAGCACAAAAAAGTATCTCGTATTCCAGCTCATCCCTGACCCTCGTTCCGACCGTTCGGTCGGAATGCATATTGTGAGTATGGCTGGAGATTGGTATGCTATGGCTTGGTTATCGTTGTGTTTGCGTTCCCACGCGGGAGCGTGGGAACGAGAAAGATGATTGGCTCAGTGTCCCTTCAAGCCGGCCAAAAAATCTACCAATTTTTGCAAACTCTGTCAGGCATAAAGCAGCTCGTTTTGTATTCTGTCTTTTATAAATGCTCTCAGGTTTTTTTCTTTGATCAAGTCGACTTTGACTTTGAAATGTTCCTCCAGATAGTATTTCAGATCAAAAAAGTTTTCAAAAGAGGACGGCATATCGACTACGAGGTCTATGTCGCTTTTTTGTGTAGCTTCATTGCGTGCATAACTCCCAAAAAGCCCTATTGATCTGACACCAAAGTTTTGAGACAAAAATTCTTTTTTGTTTTTTAAGAAGGTCAGAATATGCTCTTTTGTCATGGTCGCATCCTCTTTTTCTTTTTGTCATTATAACACAAAATGTTATCCGATGTTCCAGCCCCTTCCGCCCCTCGTTCCGATCGTCTCGGTCGTCTCGGTCGGAATGTATATGTGTTTTCGTCGTGGACAATGGGATGTTAACTTGCCTGCAGGGTGTTTGCTTCTTCTTTGAGCCTCTCGGCGATCCACACTTTGATGATAGATTGCCGAGTGACACCGATCTTTTTGGCTTCTCTGTCGAGAGATTCTATGATCCATTCGGGGAAATCGACATTGACTTTTTTCGTCTCTGTTTTCAATTTCTTGACATCTTTCAATCTCACGGCAGACTCGAAATCGAGATACTCTGTGATGTCCTCACCGTTGTCAAATTTTTCATCGAACTCTTTAGTTGTGATTGTTTTCATAATGTTTCTCCTCATTTTTTCTGCATCGTCTGACGCTGATTAGGCGGTAGCTTTCATTTCTCAACGTAAAAATTGCAACGTAGCATTTACTGTTGAATACCGAGATAAGAGCATATCGAACTTCATCATCGACAATGTTCGCTGGAACAACAAGCGCATTTTCGTTTTGCCACAATTTTTGTGCTTCGACAAAATCGATGCCATGCTTTTCTTTGTTGATCCTGCTCTTATGTTCGTCGTATTCAAATCTCATAGAAAACCTCATGTTGATATAGAAATTATACTTTAATTATATTGTTTTTGTCAAGGCTTCCTCTTCTTGACCCTCGTTCTGACCGTCTCGGTCGGAATGTATGCGAGAGTGTGGCTGAAGATTGATATGTCATAGCTTGGCTATCGTCGTATATATGTTTCTGTCGGGGATGAGGGGAATTAGAATAGCATTAGCATCAACGCCCAAAGCAGCGGCGTGCGTTAGCGCGTTCAGCCCGCAGGGCGATGCTGCCTTTGCTTGTTATATAACTTACTGCCATTGTATGTCCTGAATTGTGGCCGCGCTGGCCCCTGTTTGAAATCGAACGAACAATGTGTGTTGATAACCGAGCTGCTCTTTAAAAGCTGCTAATTTGGCTAAATCTTTAAAACTCTGTTCTTGATTGGTGGACTTTTTTACCTCGATGGCTAAAAGGTTATCGTCGGTCATTCTGTGATGAATGATTATGTCAGGGACAACACTTCTTTCAGATGCAGAGCCGTCAGGGGTTACTGCATAGATAAGCTTCTTAACCTTTGACCCATTACGATTATATTCACAATCTATATCCCACTCATTGAAACGCTGAGCCAGCTTCATCGCAAGTTGATGAGAAATTGCCTGCTCATTGGCGTCATTTACCAGAAGCTGCTTCTGCTCTGCAACGAACTCGTTAAGAACTTCTTGAATATCAATGTCATCGATTCGCACAGACTCTCCTGATTATATAACTATTTATTCAAGGAACATTATAGCACTTTCAGCTGGTGTTTTCAAGCATAACAGGACATTAAAAATGTCCGTTAAAAATAAAAAGTATGACAATTTTCCCTCGTCGTCCGTCTCGGTCGAAATGCATGCGGGAGTGTGGCTGGAGAATAGATATGTCATAGCTTGGTTATCATTGTATATGCATTCCCACACGGGAGCGTGGGACGAGAGGAAAAGAGAAGTTAAGGAGTAGGGGCTTTAGCCCCGTTAGGATGGCATGATTCTATGGAGTCGTATGGACGGGACTGAAGTTCCTGCTCCAGTTTTCCACGTCCATATCGGGAGATGTGAAACAGGAAAAGATGGGAATCGGGTCGCTTGCGGAAGTTTTGGTGTTGTCGAGGGACGACCGAAGGAAGTGCCCGTGGTGCAACACCCTTGCAATTACTCCTGCTGCCGTGCCTTACACGCCGCCGCATCGATACAAAAGTACCCTTTCCCTTTTTTAGCGGGTTTGAGCTCATCTGCGTTGGTGTTGCCGCATTTTTTGCAGGCGTTTTCGGGGGTGGTGGTTTGCGGTTTTTCGGCCTCGGGCTTCATGGCGGGGAAGAGGAGGACGTCGCGGATGGAGTGGTGGTTGGTGAGCATCATCACTAGGCGGTCGATCCCGATCCCTTCTCCGGCGGTTGGGGTCATGCCGTAGCCCAGAGCGCGGACGAAATCGGTGTCCATGTGCATCGCTTCGTCGTCTCCGGTGACCTCCTTGGTCTCGACCTGTGCTTTGAAGCGTTCGTGTTGGTCGAGGGGGTCGTTGAGCTCGTTGAAGCCGTTGGCGAGTTCTTTGCCAGCCATAAACAGCTCGAAACGCTCGGCGATCTGAGGATTCTCGTCGCTGCGGCGGGAGAGGGGGGAGATGTCGATGGGGTAGTCGATGATGAAGGTGGGGTTGATGAGTTTTGCTTCGACAAAGGCATCAAACAGTTCGGCCTGGACGTACCCAAGTGTGAGGTTGGGATCGGCTTCGATGCCGTGCCCTTTGAGGTAGACCAGACCTTTTTCGCGGTCGGTAGCTGCCTCCTGGGGGACACCGCCGATCGTGGTGAGCGCTTCGATGAAGGGGACTTTGGCGAAAGGTGCTGTGCAGTCGATTTCCAAATCGCCGTAGGTGATCGTCCGACCCATATCCAGACTGTCCAGCAGGTGGATGAAAAGCTCTTCGGTCAGCGCCATGAGGTCGTGGTAGTTGTGCCATGCCCAGTAAAACTCGATCGAGGTAAACTCAGGGTTGTGAGTTGCATCCATCCCTTCGTTGCGGAAGTTACGGTTGATCTCAAAGACTGCTTCCATCCCGCCGACGATGAGGCGCTTGAGGTAGAGCTCGGGGGCGATGCGGAGGTAGCGGTCGACGCCCAGCGCGTTGAAGTGGGTGACGAAGGGCTTGGCATTGGCACCGCCGGGGATGGGATGCATCATGGGGGTCTCCACTTCGAGGAAGCCGTGATCTTCGAAAAACCGGCGGATCAGTGAGACGATCCGGGAGCGCAGCTCAAAGGTGCGTTTGACCTCGGGGTTCATGATCATGTCGAGGTAGCGCTGGCGGTAGCGGATCTCCTGATCGGTCAAGCCGTGGAATTTCTCCGGCAGAGGCATGATCGCCTTGGAGACGATCCGCAGATCGGTACAGTGCAGCGTCAGCTCCCCGGTCTGGGTGATAAACGGATACCCCGTCGCTTCGATGATGTCACCCACTTCGAAGAGCTTCTTGACGACGGTATTGTAGTACCCTTCAGGCAGATCGTCGCGGGTGTAGTAGATCTGGACGAGCCCTTCGCTGTCCTCGATCTTGGCGAAGGCGGCCTTGCCCATGATGCGGACAAACCGGATACGACCAGTGAGGGTGACGCGGGGGGCAGTTTCGGGGTTGACATTGTCGGCTGATTGAGCCGTCTCAGCAAAACGGGCGGCAAATTCAGCAGAGGTGATCCCTTTGGTGATGTTGGCGGGGTAGGGGTTATGACCGGCTTCTCGGAGTTTGTCGGCTTTTTTGATCCGCTCTTGGACGTAGGGGTTGTTGAGCATGGGTGGTGTTCCTTGGGTAGAGTTAGTGTTTGGTTTGGCAATCAGCACAGAGGCCGACGATTTTCATGGTGTGATCGGTCATCTGGAAGTGATACTTCTCAGCGATCGCCTCCTGGCGGGCTTCGATCACGTCATCGGAAAATTCGACGATGGTGCCGCAGGCGGTGCAGATGAGGTGATCGTGGTGTTTTTTGAGTCCGATTTCGTATTTTTTGCCGTCTTTGCCAAATGAGATCGACTCAGCCAGCCCAGCATCCTCAAGAAGGGTGAGGGTGCGGTAGATGGTGGCGATCCCAATGTTGAGATCGTCATTTTCTTCGCTGACGAAGCGATGAATCTCTTCAGGGGAGAAATGACCATCGTGCTCGTAGAGTGCTTTGAGGATCGCTTCACGTTGGCGGGTGAACTTGAGTCCATTTTTCTTGAGCAGGAGGGTAAATTCATCGAGGAGAAAAGGGTACTCAACCATGTTTACCCCCTTGTTTCTTCTGAGGTTGTTTTTCGTGTGTGAGACGAAAAGGGGCGAGGTTGATCAGGGAGGCACCTACACGACTGAACGTGGGAAGAAGTCGGCTGGAATGGAGCTGCGAAGCAAAATTATCCCGCACCAGCGCATTGCCGAGCAGGCTGGCACTGATCAGGGAAAAGATCAAAAAATACTTGAGGCCGCCGACCCCCATACCGAGTACGTGGGAGAGGGTGGAGTGGGGGGCGGCTTTGAGAGAGGTGAAGATCGTAGCGACGAAGGAGCTGCCGCCCCAGATCACCCCAAGTACGAGGAGAAACGCTAGCAGCTTCATCAACCCCATATTGCCCATCTGAATCGTATCGTGCAATACGTTTCCAATCGGTTCGGCAGCGCGTGAGGCGACGAAGACCCCACCGATCAGCCCAAAGAAACCGACCAATTCACGGATGAAGCCGTTGAAAAAGCCTTTGAGAGAGAGGAGGAGGATCAAGATGATCAAGACAATATCGGTCACACCAACCCCTTTAAATCAAGCTGCTTAGTTCGTCAGGTTTGTTGGCGTATTGTAGGGCTGTATGGCGGTCAATAAGTCCACTCTTGACAAAGCTAACTAAGGCTTGAGTTTGTGTTCGCATCCCGCTGTCGCCCTGTCCCAACTGCATGGAAGAGTAGATTTGATGAACCTTGTCTTCGCGGATGAGGTTGGCGATGGCGTGGTTGGTGACGAGGATCTCGGAGGCAGCTACCCGCCCACCGCCTATTTTAGGGAGGAGTGCTTGAGCGATGACAGCAACAAGAGAGCTGGAGAGCATGGCGCGCACCTGCGGCTGTTCGTCTCCGCCGAAAACATCGATGATACGGTTGATAGTGCCTGGCGCAGAGTTGGTATGCAACGTACCGAAGACGAGGTGACCGGTCTCAGCAGCG
This sequence comes from Campylobacteraceae bacterium, assembly GCA_027023145.1. Lineage (GTDB taxonomy): Bacteria > Campylobacterota > Campylobacteria > Campylobacterales > Sulfurovaceae > S017-3. The sequence continues at coordinate 19,469 of JALVWV010000329.1, forward strand.
GTCAGAGCAGCTGAGATGGTGACTTTGTCCCGCATCTCCCCGACGAGGATAATATCAGGATCCTGGCGCATGGCATATTTGAGCGCCGTGGCGAAGGAGGCAGAGTCGTCGCCAATACCCCGGTGGGAGAAGACACTTTTTTTGTTCTGGTGAACAAATTCCACTGGATCTTCAACGGTGACAATGTGCTTGGCTTCGGTCAAGTTGACCTCATTAAGCATAGCAGCAAGTGTGGTTGATTTACCCGAACCGGTTGGTCCTGTGACAAGGATAAGCCCTTTTTCACGCTTGATGAGCTTCTTATACACTTCTGGAGCGCCAAGATCGTCGAGGGAAGGGATCTCGATAGGGATCACACGAAACGCAGCAGCCATATCCCCGAGTGTCCGGTAAAAGTTGGCACGGAAACGACCGATCCCTTCAAGTTCGATAGCAAAGTCGAGTTCACCCTGCTCTTCGAATGCCAGTTTCTGTTTTTCGGTCAAAAGAGAATAGCACATCTCTTCGATATCTGCTCCTGTGAGTTTGGGGAGGTTGATAGGTTTGAGTGTGCCATCAAGACGGAGTTGTGGCTCGCTGCGGCTGACAAGGTGGAGGTCAGAAGCGCCGTATGTGACGACGCTCTGGAGGAGTTTTTTGATGCTATTGGTGGACATGGTGACCCCTTTGAATTAGATGATGGCTGGCACAACGAAGAAATCGTCGGCGTGCTGGTGGGCATGCTCGAGGATCGAAGCGGAGATCGAAGGATCTGTGACGGGGATATCCTCGCGCAGAGGGGTTCCTCCAGTCAAGGTAGAGAAGGCAGCATCAAGATGATCGGTCTCCAGTTCTCCGAGGTTTTCGACGTAGGCAACAATATCAGAGAGTTGAGCTATGACCTCTTCCTGCTTGCTTTTGTCGATGCGAAGATGGGAGAGTTTTTCGAGTTTTGAGAGTACATCATGGTCGATTTGCACGGGGCATCCCTTATGGCTTTTGTGTTAAAATGCTGAGATATTATAGTCAAAAAGAGATAAAATGAGTATAAACCAGACGATTCTTCATCGACAAAATGTCGATTCATCCCTCTTGGAAACACTTCTTAAAGCGCGACAGAATCGTGAAGTAGATTTTGTCCTGATCGATATCCGGGAACCGTATGAATACGAAGAACGCCATATCGTAGGGGTCGATTATCTACTTCCGACGACTCAGTTTCAGTCGTGGGCAGGACTTTTGACTGATCGGTTTGGGGATCGCCCGATTGTATTGACATGTCGGACATCCAACCGTACGGGTCAGGTGCAACAGATTCTCCAAGACCAATTGGGGATGCAAAACATTATTGACCATGTCGGAGGCATCGTCACCTATCGCGGTGCAACCGAGTCGGGGATGGAGGGAGCACGTGGTATTTAAGTCTGTGCCAGTTGTCGATCTGTTGATTCACTTGCTTTCTGCTCCGTCGGTGACACCGGATGATGCAGGATTGATGGGGTGGATCGAGACGTACCTGTCCGAGTTTGAAGCCATACATGTCAACAAAGGTGGCGTCAAAAATCTCCTGCTGACACGACAATTTGGCGAAGGGGATCATCTCTGCTTTGCTGGACATATTGACGTGGTGCCACCCGGAGACGGATGGGAGAGTGATCCGTTTGTCCCCCGAATCGAATCTGGGATGATCTATGGTCGCGGAGCACAGGATATGAAAAGCGGTGTCGCGGCGGCGATGGCCGCACTGCGCGATGCCGAGATCTTTCCTGGTCGTCTTTCGCTGCTACTGACTTCGGATGAAGAGGGGGAAGCGACGTATGGGACGCAGATTATGCTTGCCCATCTCAAAACGATCGGGCTGTTACCCGATTATTGTGTGGTGGCTGAGCCGACGTGCGAGACGACGTTTGGCGATGCGATCAAGATTGGACGGCGTGGTTCAATCAACGGCTATCTGACCATCCGAGGAGAGCAGGGGCATGCAGCGTATCCGGAAAAATCGGTCAATCCGGTGCATCAAATGGCTCCGCGACTGGCCGAGTTGGCTGGGGTTGATCTTGATGATGGGGATGATGATTTTGCCCCGAGCAAACTGGTTATCACCGATATCCGTGGAGGAATGGAAGTGACCAACGTCACCCCCGGGGAACTGAAGATCATGTTCAACGTTCGCAACAACACCCGTACGGATGCCGATGCGGTGCGGGCGCATGTGGAGCGGGTGTGTGAGGGGTTGGAGTTTGATCTGCGGTTGACACAGGGATCGTTTCCTTTCGTCACAGATCGGAAATCACTGCTTGTGGAGCGGATCGCCGGGAGTATCGAGACGATCACGGGGCAGTCGCCGTACTATTCCACCGCCGGGGGGACGAGCGATGCGCGGTTTATGGGGCAATATGGGATCGATGTGGTGGAGTTTGGTACCCGTAATGACACCATCCATGCCCCCAATGAG
>JALVWV010000330.1 GCA_027023145.1 Campylobacteraceae bacterium
TGCATCCATATCGGCAACCACCTCTTCGAGGGTGCGTTCACCGTCGATGACGTGGAGCAGGTTTTTGTCAGTATAAAAGTTCTGGATCGCTTCGAGGGGATCGGTGTAGACCTTCATCCGATCATTAAAGACCTCTTCATTGTCGTCGCTGCGCCCTTCACCCGGTGCCGCTTCAGCGGCACGGCCAAGGATGCGCTCACGGGCGACCGCCTCGCTGACGCGCACTTCGATTACAGAAGCCAAATCGATCTCATCTTTTTCGGCGACGATGGCATCAAATGCTTCCATCTGCTCCACGCTGCGGGGGTAGCCATCGATGAGGACGTTGGGGACAGGAGCATGGTTGATCGCCGAAACAATGGTATCGACAATGATATTCAGCGGTACGAGGGCGCCACGGGAGATATAGCTCTCGATCTCTTTGCCCAGTTCACTGCCGCTGGCGACTTCAGCGCGGAGCATGTCGCCGGTGGAGTAGTGGACGAGTTGTTCGGGGTGCTTTTGGGCAATAAGGCTGGCATCAGTAGTCTTGCCGGAGCCGGGGGCTCCGATGATGAGGAAGAGTTTTTTCATGGTAGATTCCTTTCTTTCTATTGTCTGTTTGAGTATGCCTGAAAAACAGGATTAACCCAGCGAGCTTAATCCCAATCAGGAGCAGGGATTTTAGTCCCGTCATGCAGGATTGAAACCCTGCCTCCAAATGCGATCAAATTCCACCAGCTTGATCCTGTCGACGGCATGTTTTAGCCTTTGGGTGTCTGACGGATACGAAGGCTGAGTTCTTTGAGCTGTTCACCGTCGACAGGACTGGGTGCCTGAGTGAGAAGACACTGGGCGCGTTGGGTTTTGGGGAAGGCGATCACATCACGGATGCTCTCGGCACCGGTCATCAACATGATCATCCGATCAAGTCCCAGAGCAAACCCACCGTGTGGCGGTGCACCAAACTTGAGCGCTTCGAGGAGGAAGCCAAATTTCTCATTAGCCTCCTCTTCGCTGATGCCCAATAGCTTAAAGATCTCGGCTTGGATGTCTTCTTTGTGGATACGGATCGACCCACCGCCAAGCTCGGTACCGTTGAGGACGATGTCATAAGCAATCGACTCGATGGCCTCGACATCATTCTCATCGAGTGATTTGGGCATGGTAAACGGGTGGTGGAGCGCTTTGACACGCCCATCTTCGACCTCAAACATCGGGAAGTCTACCACCCAAACAAATTCAAATGTATCTTTGGGGATGATGTTCATCATCTCCGCAAGGTAAATACGGAAGCGTCCCATATAATCCCAAACAAGTTTCTTGTCCCCAGCACCGAAGAAGACCACATCGCCCACTTCAAGCTCACAACGGTCGATGATCGCCTGGATATCCTCGTCGGTGAAAAATTTGGTCAGAGGCCCCTTGAGCCCCTCTTCTTTCATCTGAAAGTAGCCCAACCCTTGCGCACCGAATTTACGGACGTAGTCTTCAAAACCCTTCATCTGACGTTTGGAGAAGATTTCATCTCCTTTGGGGACACGGAGAGCTTTGATCCGGTTTTTATGGGGAGCGGCGGCGATATTGGAAAAGATTTCATTGTCGCAGCGCTCGAAAATATCGATCACATCGACCATCGCCAGATCGTAGCGGAGATCGGGCTTGTCTGATCCGTACTTCTCCATCGCCTCAGAGTAGGTAATCCGGGGAAAAGTGGTAGGCACGTCAAAGCCACATTTGTCAAACACATCGTGGATCAGCTTTTCGCCCACTCCGATGACATCCTCCTGGTCGCAGAAACTCATCTCCACATCGATCTGAGTAAACTCCGGCTGACGGTCGGCACGGAGATCCTCATCACGGAAACATTTGGCGATCTGGAAGTAGCGATCAAATCCACCCACCATCAAGAGCTGTTTAAAAAGCTGCGGTGACTGGGGGAGGGCGTAAAATTCTCCGCCGTGCACCCGACTGGGGACGAGGTAGTCCCGTGCCCCTTCGGGGGTCGATTTGGTCAGTACCGGAGTCTCTACTTCGAGGAAGCCCATCTCATCGAGGGCATTGCGCGTAGCAATGGTCGCTTTGGAGCGAAGTTTAAATGTATCGTACGCTTTTTGGCTGCGCAGTTCAAGGTAGCGGTACTTGAGGCGGATCTCTTCGTTGACCTTCTCGTCACCCAGCTCGAAGGGGAGGGGGAGGGAACGGTTCTCGATCACAAGATTCTCAACAACAATCTCTACTTTTCCTGTCTTGAGGTTGGGATTGGTCAACCCTTCACCCCGCGCACGCACTCTTCCAGTACCGATCACAACAAATTGGTCACGTACCTCTTCAGCCGTTTTGTGGGCTTCGACACTGTCTGCTGGGTCGCAGACGAGTTGGACGACTTCGTCCTTGTCTCGCAGGTCGATGAAGATGACCCCACCATGATCGCGGCGACTGGACACCCATCCGGCGACCGTCACCACCTCTGCTATATGTTCTTCGCCGATCTCGGCGCAATAATGTGTTCTCACAAGCGATTCCTAATCATGTATTAATGGCGCGATTATAACCAAAAGTGACTTGTGTCCTGTTCACATCAAAAATATCAAAAAGTCACGATTCTGCCACAATTTTATGGTATACTTTTAACGTAGACAAATTTTCATCATTCAAAGGAGAATCCATGTTGAAAAGAAAAGGCAGTGTCGTGCTCTTGAGCGCCACACTTTTGAGTGGAAGTGGAGTGGCGTATGCCGACTTTGTGGACGGGGTTGTCGGCGGCGTGGTCGGTGGTGTCGTCGGATCGGTCATTACCAATGAAGTGTATCGCAACGGACGCCGACATCGCGTACACCGTGTGCGGCGCCGACACACCGTGCGGCGCCGACACACGACACACAAAACACACAAGGCACCCGTCTCTCACATGACTCCGGAAAAGAAAATCCAAAAAGCCCTCTCGGCTCTCGGGTTTTATCGCGGCAAGATTGATGGAGAGGTTAATGCATATGAGACACGCTCAGCGATCAAGGCGATGAACCATGCATATGAGCGCGGCAATACTGCCACACTGGATCCTCTCGCCAAAGACACATTGATCTATCTCGGTGATCTTTTTACCCTCGATCGCTATCTTGCCTCACGCGGTACCGACCGACGCAGCAAAGGGAAGAAACTTCAGGCAGCACTTAAAATCCATGGCACTTATCACGGCAAGATTGATGGAGTAGTAGGGTCGGGAACCCGAGCAGCCATCGCAGCCTATACGGGCGGTTCCACGTCGCTTGATTTTGAAGAGGAGTATCGCCTCATCGAAAGTGCCAAGAAGAAAAATGACCGAAACATCGAAGATGCTATTGCTTCTCTCAAAGGGCACAACACCTCGCGCCCCATGGGCAACAGTAATTCACAGGGGAATCAACCAGTAGTATTGCAGCCGGCAAACTGATCTGCATTATTCAATCGGCAAATACAAAGTGTTATAGTCTTTGTCCGAAACCAAGACGTTTGAAACATTTCTCTATCATGACTAAAATCCTTTCACAATTGGGATCAAATGCGCACCATCAGTGATAGAGTGTTGCGATGATCGCATAGGAGACGAAGAACATCAGGTGACTGACCCCCTCGAAGTAGTTGGTCTCGCCGTCGTCGGTGGTCTTCCATGCGAGGACGATCGTGAGGATCAGGGCACCAATCTGGAAGGCGTTGAAATCGAGGGTGAGGGTGATGCCGTTGAGATAGGCCAGTCCCATAAGCACCGGGACAGTGAGCATGATTGAGACCGTCGAAGCTCCCATAGCAATGTTGACCACCCGCTGGATTTCGTCGTCTCTGGCCGCTTTGATCGCTGTGAGGATCTCCGGAGAGACGGCGATAATCGCGATGAGCAGACCTGCCAAACCGGTCGAGATCCCCATCTGGGTGGCGATCTTCATCCCATCCGTTGCAAATACTTCCGCGAGCATTCCGATGAAGAAGATGAAGGCAAAAATAGCGATGAAGTTCCAAACATTGCCAAGACGATCAAAAAGGTAGTCGTCGTCTTCCTCCTCTTCGGCTTCGTCACGGTGCTTTTTGATGCGAAACAAGCGGCTTTTGGCTGTAGCTTTGAAAAAATGGGAGTGGGTACGGGTCTGGAAAATGAAAATCGCCACATAAAAGAGCACCAGCACGATCGCGATCGCCACGGAGGCATCAAACAAGCCACGGCTGTTGTCGGTATAGTTGATGATGCTTGGCACCAGCAGGGAAGAGGAAGCGACCAGCAGGATGGTGGTGTAAGTGCTGGAGGTGTCTTCGTTGTGCTCCTGCTCCTTGTAGCTCAGCCCTCCGATGAAGACCGCCAGCCCCAACAGGACGTTCATGTCCACAATCACAGCCGAGATGATCCCCCCCTTGACCGTCTCGAGGGCGCTCGGGCTGTGGAGTGACTCGAGGACGATCATGTAGAGGAGGATGATCTCCACCGCGACCGCCGAGAAGGTGAGGACGAAGCTGGCATACGGCTCTTCGAGGCGCTCCGCGAGGATCTCCGCGATCTCGGAAACGGTGATCGAAAACGCCCCGATGGCGATCGCGCCGCTGAGGGTCGAGAGGTACGTGTGGCCGGTGAGATGGAAATAATACGTCAGTGCCGCAAAAATCGTACCGAAAAGTATGTCGCCATACTCACCAAGAGTGTGCAAAACGGAAGGCTGGGTGGACGAGCTCGACGGAGGGTGGGAATCCAAAGAGTATACTCCTGTACAATAATTATAGATAGCCAATCTTAACATATTTGCCTTAGGGATAGATGATTCAGCCACTCCCCATCCCCTTTGGGGTATAATAATCGCCTTTAAAAACGAGGACGCAACATGAATATTTTTGACGAAGGCGACGATTATCTGGTGACAACGCCTATGCAAAACTTTTTTAACATCGCCCGGATGGCCAATACCGATATTGTTAACAATGAAATGGACAAGTTGTTTGACCGGATGGCGATCATGGAGATTATGCTTGAGGAGAAGGGGCTCGAGGAAGAGTTTGAGCAGATGCTCAAAACGCTGCCGTTTACCGATGCTGCCCGCTTCGAGGATGCCAAAAACTCTCTCTATATTGAAGCGGTGGGTGCCATCGTCTCTCAGCAAGAGTAGGGGAGCATCGTGCTCGAAGCCGTCGAACGCAAAATCGAACAGTACATTGCCGACCTCGGAGATCCAGACGCCCGGATGCTCTACGCCCGCCTGCCGCACGGCAAGCGGCTGCGTGCCCGGCTGATCCTCACCATCGCCGGAACATCTCTGCCTGCGATCAAAACGGCGGCAATCGTCGAGATGATCCACGCTGCTAGCCTCTTGCACGACGACGTACTCGATGAGGCGTACGTCCGCAGAGGTCGCCCCTCCATCAACGCCGCTTTTGACAACAAGACCGCCATTATGTTTGGTGACGTTCTCTACTCCAAAGGCTTCCTCGAACTCAACGACATCAGCCGGGAAGTGGCCAAAGTCATCTCTGAAGCCGTCGTGAGACTCAGCCTCGGAGAGCGCAACGACATCCTGCTGGCCGAGCGG
>JALVWV010000331.1 GCA_027023145.1 Campylobacteraceae bacterium
GCCGTGAGCAGTCCCTCGCCTACCGCAACGCCTTCAAACAGATCGACCTCCTCCTGACCTACCCCGACCGCAACTGCGTCATCGACTACAAAAGCTCCCCAAAATACGCCGACCACCACCGCCAGCAAGTCGCCCACTACATCGAAGCGATTGAGAGCATTACTGGTAAACCGACGGAGGGGAAAGTAGTGTATCTGCTGGAGAATCGGGTGGAGGTGGTTGGGGTGTGAATATTTTGCGTTCACCCAACACTTCCCATGCTCCACATCTCCTGAGACTGTGAAAGAACTCAGGAGTTTTGGAGCAGGGACTTCAGTCCCATACAATGAAGTTTCATTATATGATTTTAACGGGGCTAAAGCCCCTGCTCCTTAAAAGTACACGTTCTTATGTAGTCTCGGATGATATGGGATACGGAATAAATTTCTCATGTGTCATCAGCTTTGTTGCACTCATTCATTTATCAAAAGATGCTATAATCTCCCACACTAACAATAAGGAGTACACATGGGTATTTTCAGTTCTATTATGGACAAACTGGGTTTCGGAGACGATGAGAAGCAGGAGGAGCAGGCAGCAGCCGAAGAGGTGAGTGCCGCTCCCGAAGAGAGTGAGAACCTCGCTGAGACATCTGAGCCGGTAGTTGTCGTCGTCGATGTGGCGGCCAAACTGGATGATCTCGCAGCCAACAACCCTGAAGATCTCGACTGGAAAGTCTCCATCGTCGATCTGCTTAAGCTGCTCGGTCTGGATAGCTCGTACGGTCACCGTAAAGAGCTCGCTGCTGAAATGGGCATCGAAGGCTATGAAGGGACTGCCGAGCAAAACATCGCCTTGCACAAAGCAGTTTTAGTAAAACTCGCCGACAATGGCGGCAATATCCCCGCCGATCTTCTCGACTGAGTTTTTTTTCATCTTCCCTACGTGGGAGGATGGAGACCCCCCTTACTTCTCTTTCTTAATCATCCACTTCTTAAACTTCACCAGCGACCCAATATAATCTGCCACATCCTCAATCTCCTGATCCGTCAGCGGCAGGGTGGGCATGGCGTTGGCGTCGTAACCGAAGGATCGGTACATGGCATAGGGGTCTTTGGCGTAGTGGGCGATCTGGGCATTGGTGCGGGTGTAGGAGACCATGTTGAAATCGGGTCCGAGTCCTCCACGTCCATCGATGGTGTGGCACATGGCGCAGTTGGATTTGTAGACGGCTTGACCGCGTGTGATGTCGGCGGAGAGCAGGGTGGAGAGGAGCAAGAAGGTGAGTGATATATTTTGCATTGAAAATCCTTGAGTTTAAATCAGAGTAAATTAGTCCGATTGAATGGATGCCGAAATATATCTTAGTTTATGATAATGATTCTTGATTTTGATCAAGAAGTGATGGATAAGTGACGGTTTATCATTTGTGGTGTACACTACGGATGCAGGTCTGAGGATCAGACACACAAGCGCACAGATTTCTTACCCAAAACTCCAAGCTTGTCATTACCATATATTTACGCAGGAGTATTCCATGAACAAGATTACCATAGTTTCGTTGGCCGCGAGTGCCATGCTTTTTGCCGGATCGGATCCATTTTCCGGGCTCTCAGGCACCTTGAGGATCGCCGGAGGGACGGCGCATATCCCAACGATGAAAGCCGTCGCAGCCGAGGTGACTCAGGCGCACCCTGATGTCAAGATTGCTATCGCAGGCGGCGGGAGCGGTGTCGGGATCAAAAAGGTGGGTGAAGGGCTCGTCGATATCGGCAATGCCGGACGCAAGGCGAGTGATGCCGAGATAAAAAAATACGGTCTCGTGCTGCACAAATGGGCGATTGACGGGATCGCGGTGGTGACTAATCCCGAAAACAACGTCACTGCCCTGAGCCGTCAGACGATCGCCGATGTGTTTGCTGGCAAAATCACCGACTGGAAGGCGCTGGGAGGACACCCCGGTGCGATCCACCTCTACACCCGCGATGCCGCCAGTGGTACGCGCAAAGTCTTCTGGAAAAAGGTGCTGCACAAAGGTGCTATGGCTCCATCTGCAACGGTTGTCGCCTCCAATGGTGCGATGAAACGTGCGATTGCTGGAGATAAAGGAGCAATAGGCTTTCTTTCAGCTGGGTTTATTGACAAAAGTGTTACCGGCGTAGCGATCGATGGAGTTGCTCCTACCCGCGCCAACATTCAAAACGGTAGCTACACCTACGCCCGCGGCCTTTACTCGATCACCAAAGGGGAAGCCAGAGGGCTGGCCAAAGCGATGATCGATACGATGCTCAGCACGCACGTCCAGCACGACATCGTCGCGGCCAAAGGGTTCGTCCCGGTACGCTGACCGATGCGCACTCTCTCCCTCTTCACGACCGTAGTGGCTTCGGCGGGGCTGGGGGGTGTGCTGTTTTTTCTCCTTGGATTTGCAGCACCGCTCCTGATGGGGCATCCCCTCGGGACGCTACTGAGTGCGATGTGGAATCCCCAAGCCGGTCAGTACGGCCTGCTGCCGATGGTTATCGGTACCCTCGCGGTCGCTCTGCTGGCGACGCTGATCGGATTTACGGGGGCGCTGGCGGCTGCGTTGCAGTTTGAAGCGATGCGATCCGGACGTCTCAAGCGCCTCCTCTACCGGGGGATTTTGGTGCTCGGTGCCATCCCGACGGTGGTGTACGGGCTGGTGGGGGTAGTGATCCTCATTCCGTGGCTGCGGCTGTACGTCGTGGAGGGAGCCGGGTGGAGCATTCTTGCGGCTGGCGTCATGCTCTCCCTTGTAATCTGGCCGACGATGGTGTTGTTCCTGATCGACTCATTCCACGCGACAGCGCCGGAATTTGCCGCGATCACCTCGGCACTCGGCGGTGAGCGGATCCAGTACCAGCTCGGAGTCCTGCTCCCCTTTCACCGCCGCAGCATCGGGGTAGCACTCTCTCTCGGCCTTGCCCGAGCCATGGGGGATACGATGATCGCCCTGATGCTTGCTGGCAACAGTCTCACGATACCTCACGCTGTTACCGATTCCGCCCGCACCCTCACCGCCCATATCGCCCTGCTGTTTGCTGGAGATTTTGACTCGCCAGCGTTCCGGTCGATCTTTGTCAGTGGGTTGATATTGTTGGGATTGACGGTGGTGCTGCAGGGGGCGATTGTGTATTTGCGAAGGGGGAGGGTGTGGTGAGTGCTATGTGTTACGTGTTACGCTTCTCTCGTTCCCACGCTCCAGCGAGGGAACGCATATCGGGGATATTTCTGTGGCGATGGTTGCAGGGTTGTGGTCGGCTGAAGCCAACCCTACGAGAGAAAATCGTAAACGATTTTTGGTGCGCAATTGCGCACCCGCGAACCACCATCCTCTTTTTCATTTTTCATTTTTCATTTTTCATCCTTCTTCGGCAACTCTCAACTCTCAACTCTCAACTCTACACTCCGCGAGAGCGCCTATGATCACCCGCGCCCTCGCATGGCTGATCCGCCTCGTGACTCTCGCCATCCTTACAGCCTTTGTCAGTCTGCTCATGTATCTGATTGTTCAAGGTGTCCATGCCTTCGATCCGGCGATGTTTACCGCCAATGGGGTGCTGGTCGCGCCGCTAATTGGGACGGTATGGCTGGTGGTTCTCTCAGTATTGGTGGCACTGCCAATCGGGGTGGGAGCCGGGATTTATCTCTCGGTCTATGCACGGGGGCGGATGCGGGAGGTGTTGAGCTTCTGGTTTGAGCTCCATGCGTCGATCCCCTCGATCCTGATCGGACTGTTCGGGTTTGCGCTGATCCTTGCTTTGCACCGGTTGCTCCCTGCGGCTCTTCCGGCACTCTGGCTCGCCGCCGTCTCAATCGCGATCCTCATCGTCCCATACATCATCAAAGCCACGGAGCTGGGGATCGCCGAGACGCCCCCCGAGTCGATCCGTTTGGCGTATGCCCTCGGGGCGACCCGTGAGCAGGTGCTGCGCACCATCCAGCTCCCCGCCGCCCGCCGCCACCTCCTCAAAGGGATCATCCTCGCCACCGCCCGTGCCGCCGAAGACACCGCCGTCATCATGCTCACCGGTGCCGTCGCCAGCTACGGCATCCCCCATTCACTGCTGGAGCCGTTTGAGGCGCTGCCGTTTTTTATCTACACGACGGTAGCAGCTTACGGGAGTGCGGAGGAGCTGGACGGGGTGTTTGTCGCTGCGTTTGTATTGGTGGGGATGGCGGGGGTTTTGGTGGGAGTTTTGTTAAATGAGAAGTTAGAAGTTAGAAATTAGAAGTTTTGGTATGCGTTGTCTTGCAACGCTTTTATCTGTAGGGTTGGCTTCAGCCGACCAAAGGGGCTTGGGCTTCAGCCCAACCAAACGCGAAGCGTATTTTATGGGTTGAAACCCCAGCCCCAATTTAACACAAAAGGAACGTGCCCATGCTGCGCATCACCAACCTCACTTTCGGCTACGAGTCAACCCCCATCGTCGAGAATCTCTCTTTCAAAGCGCATCCGGGGGAGATCACAGTCATTGCCGCACCTTCGGGGCAGGGTAAGACTTCCTTACTCAAGGCGATCAATCGGCTCCACGAGGTGGAGGAGAGTCCTTTCTGGTATACTGGAATGATCGAGGCGCGTGTCAATGGAGCGGTGCGGGATGTGTACGATCCGGCACTCGATGTCCACACACTCCGGCGGCAGGTGGCGTATATCTTCCAGTCCCCTACCGTCCTGCCGATGAGCATCGCAGCCAATGTGGCCTTTGGCTTACGATTGGCCGGGGAACGGGATCGAGGCATGATCGCCGAGCGTGTTCGTGCTGCTCTCGAAGCAGTCGGGCTCTATGATGAAGTTGATGCCCGCCTCGATGCTCCGGCCTCGATCCTCTCCCAGGGGCAGAAGCAGCGCCTCGCCATCGCCCGCGCCCTCATCCTCGACCCGACGGTACTGCTCCTCGACGAGCCTACCGCTTCCCTCGACCCGGTTGCGACCGGACGGATTGAAGCACTATTACTGCGACTAAAAGAGGAGCGGACGTTGCTGTTGGTCTCGCATGATGAGGAACAGGTGAAAAGGATAGGGGAGAAAGTAATAGAGTTGGGGTGAAGGTTTACTTGTAATGGTATCGGCACTGAGCGATCAGTAGGGTGTCACCCTGGACACGATAGACGATACGGTGTTCGATGGTGATGCGCCGTGACCAGTAGCCCGACCAGTTGTGTTTGAGGGGTTCGGGGTCGCCGATCCTTTCAAACGGGCTACGAGCGATCTCTTTGATGAGGCGGTTGATCTTGCGGAGGATTTTTTTGTCGTGCTCCTGCCAGTAGAGATAATCTTCCCAGGCATCATCTGAAAAAGTGTAAATCATTCATCATTCTTCGATCAAAGTACGCACTTGCCCCTGACCGGCTTCGAGTTGCCGGATAGAGCGATTGAGGCGTTTGGCGTTGGCGGCACTCTGCATCAGATACATGGTCTCCTCCATCGCACGGAAGTCTTGCAAAGAGACGAGGACGACCGGCTCTTTGTTCTGGCGTGTGACGAGGATAGGGGTCGCATTTTGTACCACGGCATCAAACGTAGAAGCGAGATGCTGTCGTGTTTGTGAAAAGGTCATGGTTTGCATGAGAACTCCTTGAATGTGTACATATTTTAGTACATATTTTATTAGAAGGACTTTAGGATTCCCCTTACAGAATCGAAGTTTTTTATATGAAATTAAACTTATTTTGAGTAGTATAACGGAAAGGGTACACAGAAGCTTGAGGAGTTGCCGCTCCTCAAGCCTTGTGCGACTACTTGTCGCAGTCTGTGTTCTTTTGCCTCTTGCTCTCTTTATAGCTCAGCCACATGATTGTAACCTTCACTACTCCAAGAACCAAAGCAAGTACAGAAAACCAAGTTTCCATAGCGTACCCTTTCGGTCGAGATACCCTGCCTATGCCGGAAGGCATTGCTCATGCAAACCCGCCCACTCAACCGAAAGTAAAAACACAACCCTCTCCAAAAAAGGGTGTAACCATCATACCACACTTGCGTGTGAAAATTCGAAAGTGTGTCAAATTGTCATATTTTTTACTTGGTGATAAGAGATGTTGAAGTGGATAGGGGAGAAAGTAATAGAGTTGGGATGAAAGGGTAAATCCCCACGCCAAACGGCGCAGGAGAAAAAGCGTCGATTAACGCTTGGAGAACTGAGGTGAACGGCGGGCTTTTTTCTTGCCGTATTTTTTACGCTCGACGACACGGGAGTCGCGGGTGAGCAGGCCCATGGGCTTGAGGATGGCGCGGAAGCTGGGCTCGTACTCGACGAGGGCTTTGGTGATGCCGTGCTTGAGGGCATCGGCTTGTGCGCTGTATCCGCCGCCGAGGGTGGTGGCTTTGATGGTGACCGCTTCGAGCTGTTTGGTCGCTTCGAGGGGGAGGCGGACTTTCATCTTGAGCGTCTCGTGACCGCCGAGCCATTGGTCGAGGGTGAGGCCGTTGATGCTCATTTCACCGGCACCGGGCGTGAGCCAGACTTTGGCGATCGCTCTTTTCCGTTTACCTGTTGCGTAGACTGTTGCCATGTTTAGTTTCCTTTACCGATCTGAGCTGTGTGAGGGTGCTCGGCACCTTCGTAGACTTTGAGTTTCTTGATCATTTGTTTGCCGAGTTTGGTCTTGGGGAGCATCCCGCGTACCGCGAGACGGTAGAGCTTCTCGGTGTGATTTTCGAGCATATCCGAGAGCTTGGTGCTCTTGGTGCTTCCGAAATATCCGCTGTGGCGGAAATACTCTTTGGAATCGAGTTTGTTTCCGGAGAAGACGGCTTTTTTGGCGTTGATGATGACGACATAATCGCCGCAATCGACGTTGGGAGTAAAGCTGGGCTTGTGCTTGCCGCGCAGATACGTAGCTGCCTGAGTCAAGATTCGTCCGAAGGTCTGCCCCTCGGCATCGATCAAGATCCAGTCGCGCTCGACCTCAAAAGGCTTGGTGACTTTGGTCATTTTCATGATGCGTTTCCTTGTGATTTTTAAAGCGGTGTGCTTTGGTGGATGGGATTGTAGCAGGTTAAACTTAAATTGTATTGAAATTCAGGAATATTTAAGATAAATGGGTTGAATTTGGAAATTTTTGCTTTTGAGTGAGATAAGGGGTCTTTAGTGCCACACCAACTCTACCGCCCTGCTGAACCTTTGGGTATAATACATCAATGATTTTACTCCTCGAAGGTGTCCCCATGCGATGGTTGTTTCTTTCTGTGTTGATACTTTGGAGCGGAAGCTCCTCTCTACACGCCCGTGAATTTTCGGCTGAGGGGAGTGACCTGCTGATAGGGGTCGGGGCGACGCAGATCGCCCGAGCCGGGGCGGTGGTGGCGGCCGACAATGGCGTCTACTCGCTCTACTGGAATCCGGCGGGGTTGGCCGATCTGAAGCACCCCATGAGCCTGACGACCCGCAAGATCACCCCAGCCATGGATCTGTCGGTAGGCTATCGGTTTTGAGGAATGTTGTCATACTTTTGTTTTGATTGGATTGTGTGCGATGTGTTTTGGTCGGCTGAAGTTTTGGTCGGCTGAAGCCAACCCTACGACCTCGAAATGTTCCTGTAGGGTTGGCTTCATCCGACCATTTACCATTTACCGTTCTCTTGTATCCCTCCATGCAAATGAAGAATATTCCCAATCCTCAACACGCTCGACCCATCCGTGTTTGACCGGATTGGTTTGTATATAATTCATCGTTTGATGCCAATCGTGCTCGTTGCGTATTGTGTGTTCGTAATATTTCTTTTGCCAAATTGCTTTGTATCTTTTTTTGTGTCGACTGAACGATTGCGTCAAACGTTCTGTTTCTTCCCCGGAATAATATCGTGAAAAATACGCCTTGATTGCTCCGACAATTTTGGGATAATCGGTAGCATTTTCAGGTGTGATTATCATATGGAGATGATCCGGCAAAACGACAATAGCATCTATGGTGTAGACAAATCTTTTTTTGCTTTGCGCAAAACTTTGACGCAGCAGTGTGATATTGTCTATCAAAATAGGCTGTCGTTGATGGGTAACGATGGTGAGATAATAGCTGTACCCGTTCAGGAACACTCTTCTATAATTTGGCATGAGACAGTGTAGCATGATTGTGTTGGTGTGGTTAATAATGTTTCAAATTGTCATATTTTTGTTTTGAATCAGGTAATGCATGGTGTGTTTTTGGTCGGTTGAAGTTTTGGTCGGCTGAAGCCAACCCTACGGATGTTGTGATTTTGGATGTGTGTGGGGTTTTGAACATTCCGAGGTCGTAGGGTTGGCTTCAGCCGACCACCTTCTCGTGTCTTCATCCCTGCATCACACCAAACTAAAATAATATAATTAAGCAGGTCTCGGCAAATGCCACTTTCGCCGGTAAGCCACCATCCGCAGTGCTACACCGAGAATGAAGATTGTGATGATGGTGGCAGTATTGAGCCATGAGAGAGCATGAAGTCCGTAGATCACAAGACCGACACCTACGGCGATAATGCCGTAGAAGCCGCCGTGGAGGACGTAGGGGACGCGGTTGAGGAGGATGTCGCGGAGGATGCCGCCACCGATGGCGGTGGTGAAGGCCATGGCGGTGACTCCGGCGATGTTGAAGTGTGTGGTCTCGAGGGTAGCCAGAGCACCGGAGATGGCGAAGCTCACCATGCCGACGGCATCGACGAGGACGAAGAGCGGCTTGGATTCGAGATCACCGGGGTGGAGGCGGTGCCACAGGAGCAGGGCGGTAGTGATGCCGAAGACAAGATAAATCGGCAGCGTTTGTGTCAGCGATACGGGGGCACGATCAATGAGAATATCCCGGAGGATCCCGCCTCCAAGGGCGGTGAGAAAAGCAGCGATGTAGATGCCAAGCCAATCGAGACGGTTGCGCCGGGCGATGTAATAGCCACTGGCGGAGAAGGCGATGATCCCGAGAGTTTCAGCGGCTTGGAGGAGCATGGGGGTTAGATTCCTTCTTTGTGAAGTTTGGGTGTTCTATGGGCTGATGATTGCAAAAATTAACAAGATCTCCTACGGTTTCTACTTTTCCGTAATATGGATTTCTCTCTATATTTTTATCACTGATTCCAACTCTAGAAAAAATACGGCCGAGGATAAACTCCAGATCTTCTACATCAAAATTTAACTCTTTTTCTAAAAAGTCCGAAGGTCTCAAAGGGAAAGGTTTTTTATATCCTAATTCACTATTGATCTCTTCATAGGTAGCACGGATAATCCATGTATCAATATTTCGAAAATTAAATAGTCTTGCAAAAGTACCTATATCGTCGCCTCTTCTTTCTCTGTATAGAGCATCAAGTGCTTTTGTTGCGTCTGAAGAAAAAAAGCTTATCGATATTATTGCAAGAAAAATTCCCAATAGTATTATCGCTATCTTTGGATTATACCAGATAG
Source organism: Campylobacteraceae bacterium (assembly GCA_027023145.1). Taxonomy (GTDB): domain Bacteria; phylum Campylobacterota; class Campylobacteria; order Campylobacterales; family Sulfurovaceae; genus S017-3. The sequence goes on from JALVWV010000331.1 coordinate 9,368, forward strand.
CATACCCCAACATTATGAGCAAAAGGAAAACAACAAAGCTTCCAGTTGCTCTTGATTGCCATGTTAGTGTTTCATTGTATGTCGGCATATAGCGTGATGGTGTTCTCATGGTTGCATCCTTTTGGCAAATGCCGCTGCACTCATTACTTCTATGCCATCACTTACAAATCCTCTGTCATTTGAGAGGATAAGGTCGGCTTTTACCTTTTTGGCCATCACATACTGAATGGTGTCTTCCAGGTCTGTAAATTTTTTATTTTGTTTCATGAGGCGGAAGCTTTTGGTCACTTCCATGTTGCCGAACTCAACGACTGTGCTGATCGTGTTGACATACTCTACGGCATCGAGTGCAATATCTTCTCTTTTTCTGGAAAGTAGATAATACAGTGTCGTGATGACATCGCAGGAGGTGAAGAGCTGAGTGGTTTCATCTTCGAGTATACGTTTGACGGCCTGGATACTTTCCCTGCTGGAAGGACGCGTTTGATCAAACATATCTACCCATATATTGGCATCGATAAAAATATTTTTATACATCCATTTCCGCCTTGATCGACTGGATGGTTTTGTCTCCGAACAGCCCCGCGCCTTCTTTTTCCCCCAGGGCGATAAAGTTTTCAAAAGCTTCCATGCGCTCAGAGACTTTCTTTTTCCCATACCGCTCTTCGATCATCTCTTCCACAAAAGAGGTCATGGATTGTTTATTCTCTTTTGCCATCTCTTCAAGATGCATGGCAACCTCTTCGCTGAATACAAAATTTTTTCTTACAGTTGCACTCATATGATTCTCCATTATACATAAGATAATTTATGTATATATTGTAATGTATAATTCCTTATGTAAATATTAAAGCATATTACCTCATCCCCATCGTCCTCGATGGGGATGCATACGCGAGGAGCTCATTAAGTTTTAAATATGTGCATAGCGTAGTAAACTGTTTGAAATCGGATAGGCATTCCCACGCCGGAGCATGGGAACGAGAGGGGAGGGGTCAGTGGTCGAGGATCTGCTCGAGGAAGAGCTTGAGTCGGTCACTCTCGGGGTGGTTGAAGAAGGTTTCGGGGTCGTTTTCTTCGATGATCTGCCCGGCGTCCATGAAGATCACCCGGTCGGCCACTTTGCGGGCAAATCCCATCTCGTGGGTGACGGTGACCATGGTCTTGCCCTCTTCGGCGAGGGAGATCATCACGTCGAGGACTTCTCCGATCATCTCTGGGTCGAGGGCAGACGTGGGTTCGTCGAAGAGCATGATATCCGGGCTTTTACACAGGGCGCGGGCGATGGCGACGCGTTGCTGCTGGCCACCGGAGAGCTGGTTGGGGTATTTGTCGGCCTGATCGGCGATGTTGACCCGCTCAAGGAAGTGCATCGCTGTCTCAACGGCCTCCTTTTTGGGCTTATTGTAAACCCACTCGGGGGCGAGGGTGAGGTTATCGAGAATACTGAGGTGAGGGAAGAGGTTGAAGTGCTGGAAGACCATGGCGACGTTGGCGCGGACTTCGCGGAGGTTTTTTACGTCGGCGTTGACCTCGACCCCCTTGACCTTGATTGAGCCTTCCTGATACTCTTCGAGGCGGTTGATGCAGCGGATCATGGTCGATTTACCGGAACCCGACGGGCCGGCGACGACGACGATCTCACCCCGGCCGACGTTGAGGTTGATGTCTTTGAGGACGTGGAAGTCCCCGTACCACTTGTTGACACCCTGGAGTTCGATCATGTGTTCGGAAAAGTCTTTTTTGGTAGTAGCCATGGTTAATCCCTATTGTTGGTATCGAGTTGTTTTTCAAGTCGCTTGGAGTAGAACGACATGCCGAAGGTGAAGATCCAGAAGACAAAGGCGACGAAGACGTACCCTTCGGTCTCCATGCCGAGCCAGTCGCGGTCGTTGGCCGTCAGCTGCACCATTGCCAGCAGATCGAACAGACCGATGATCATCACAAGTGATGTATCCTTGAAGAGTGAGATGAAAGAGCCCACAAGGTTGGGAATGGCGACTTTGATCGCCTGAGGGAGGATCACCAAACGCATCTTCTGCCAGTAACCCAGGCCCAGTGCATCGGCCGCTTCGTATTGACCTTTGGGGATGGCTTGTAGCCCTCCTCGGATGTTCTCGGCGATGTAGGCTGCTTCGAAAAAGGTGATCCCGATCAGAGCGCGGACAAGTTTGTCGAAGTTGATCCCTTCGGGGAAAAAGAGCGGCAGAATAACCGAGGCCATGAAGAGCACGGTGATCAGCGGTACACCCCGAATCAGCTCGATGTAAAAGACACTCAATGTCTTGATGATCGGCAGACGGGACTGGCGCCCGAGTGCGAGCAGAACACCGATGGGGAAGGAGAGGACGATTCCCACCGTGGAAATGACCAGTGTCAGGAGTAGGCCGCCCCATTTGCTCGTCTCGACCAGTGGCAGACCAAAGACACCACCGTGCAGCAGGATAATCGCTGCGATGGGCAGCAGAACGATCATGCCGATCTTGATCCAGCGCAGGCGAGTGAACTTGAGAGCGATGAGGGTCAGGATAGCCAAGGCGATGGTAAGCTTGGCTCGCCAAAGCTCAGCTTCAGGATAGAAGCCATAGATAAACATTTTGAGCTTTTCATGGATGAAGACCCAACAGGCACCGTCCCCGGTACAGTCGGCTTTGGTGTGGCCGACGAAATTGGCGTCAAGGATTGCCCATTTAACAAACGGGGGGATAATCATGGCCAAAACAGCGATGCCGAGGATCGTGAAGAGAATGTTAAAAGGGCTGGAGAGCAGACGATGGCGTACCCACGCGATCGCACCGCGTTCCCCCAACGGGGGGACTTTGGCCGGTTTGACTTCATAAACTGCCATGTTAGCGCTCCTTGATTTTCATTTTGGCGTTGAACCAGTTGAGGATCATCGAGACGACAAGACTGATGAGTAGGTAGGTCAGCATCGTGATACCGAGGATCTCCAACGCCTGGCCGGTCTGATTGAGACTTGTTCCGGCAAAGATCGTCACCAGCTCCGGGTAGCCGATCGCAGCAGCCAGCGAAGAGTTCTTGGTGAGGTTGAGGTATTGATTGATGATCGAAGGGATCGCGATCCGTACCGCCTGCGGCAGGACAACGAAGCGTAACGACTGCATGGGGGTCAATCCCAACGCCGTGGCCGCTTCTTTCTGCCCTTTGGGCACCGCTTCGATCCCGCTGCGGATCGCTTCGGCGATGAATGTGGCGGTGTAGATCGAGAGGGCAAACAGCAGGGCGAGAAACTCCGGAGTGAAGACTTTGCCGCCCTGGAAGTTGAACCCCTTGAGCGCCGGGTAGTCGAAGGTCACGGGTCTTCCCATGATGAAATAAGCCAGAAGCGGCAGGCCGATCACCAACCCGAGACTGATCCAGAAAGCCGGGAAATTCTGACCGGTTGCTTCGTGAAGTTTGATGGCGTAACGGTGGAGCCACCACCCCGCGAGAAGCGCAGCAATGAGTGCTGCACCGATCAGCCATGCTCCAGGCTCAAAGATGGGGTTGGGGACGAAGATACCCCGGTTGTTGATGAAGACGCTGTCTAAGAAATTAAGACTCTTGCGTGTGGTGGGGAGGGTGGCGAGGACAACGTTGTACCAGAAGAGGATCTGGAGCAGCACTGGGATATTACGAAAGGTTTCGATGTATCCGGCGGCGAGGCGGTTGATCAGCCAGTTGCTCGAGAGACGGGAGACCCCGATAATGAGCCCGAGGATCGTCGAGAGGATGATCCCGGCAAAGGCGACGATGAGGGTGTTGAGCAACCCGACTTTGAAAACATCCCAATGGGTACTCTGAGGGCTGAAGGGGATGGGAGATTCGGTGATGTCAAATCCGGCGGTGGAGTGGAGGAAACCGAATCCCGATTTGATACCCCGCACCTCAATGTTGTGTGCCGTATTGATCGCGATGAAATAGGCAACAACGAGGAAGCCGGTAATGACGAGTACCTGGTAGAGGATACCGCGTACTTTTTCGTTGCGTAAAAGGGCAAGCAAGGGAGATCCTTTTAAATTAGGAATTAGGAATTAGGAATTAGGAATTAGGAATTGAATCAAAGTGGTATGTTCCTGTGCATTCTAATTTCTAATTTCTAATTCCCGGAGCCCCGAGGGGCGCACGGGTCTTAACGGAATGGAGGAGAGTACTGCATACCGCCTTTGTTCCAGAGGGCATTGAGGCCACGGGAAATTTTCAGAGGGGTATTGGCTCCGACGTTGCGCTCGAAGATTTCACCGTAGTTACCCACTTGCTTGATGGCACGGTAGAAGGCATCGGCATCGAGTCCAAGGTTTTTGCCCATGGTGCCTTCGACACCCAGCAGGCGCTTGGTCTCAGGGTCATTGCTTTTCTTCATCTCATCCACGTTGGCACTGGTGATTCCTTTTTCTTCAGCCGTTAAGAGGGCATTGCGTGTCCACTTGGCGATGTTGAACCACTGATCGTCTCCCTGACGTACAGCAGGTGCAAGAGGCTCTTTGGAGATGATTTCGGGAAGGATCACGAATTTCTCAGGGTTCTTGAACTTGGTACGTGCCGCATACAGACCGGATTGGTCGGTGGTGAGGATGTCGCAGCGACCCGCGAGGAAGGCTTTGTCGACCTGATCGTTGGTGTCAAAGGTGATCGCCTTGAACTTCATCTTGTTGGAGCGGAAGTAATCAGCGAGGTTCAGCTCCGTAGTCGTACCGGCTTGGATACAGACGGTGGCACCGTCAAGCTCTTTGGCACTCTTGATGCCCAGAGACTTGGGTACCATGAAGCCCTGTCCATCGTAGTACATCACGCCGGCGAAATTGATCCCCAGTGTGGTGTCACGGGTTTCGGTGTTGGTGGTATTACGTGAGAGGACATCGATCTCGCCACTTTGGAGAGCCGTAAAGCGCTCCTTAGCGTTGAGGGGGGTGTACTTGACTTTGGAAGCGTCGCCGAGAACCGCTGCTGCGAGTGCACGACAATAATCGACGTCGAGTCCACGCCACGCACCTTTGGAGTCGGCTTCACTGAAACCGGGGAGTCCCGTGTTGACCCCACATTTGAGGACACCGGCCTTTTTGACATCGTCGAGGGTACCGGCCATGGACAGCGTGGTCACAGCCAACGCTGCGATAGCTGAGAGTTTGAGTAATCGTTTCATTCGTTCTCCTTTTGATAATGTTACTTGTCAAGTTTAGAGCATGAAAGATTAAAAGTAACTTAAGTTTCCCAGAAATTGTAGAAAAATTGTAATCATCGGCTATTTGTTCACATTATAGTGTGACCCGGACTATTTTCGGGGCTCGATCAGATCCACTTCCCAGAAAAAATCGATCCACTCATGCGCTTTTTTGAGCGTGTAATCGGCTTCGATGACGGCGGTTGGTTTGTAAAAGATGGTGGCGAGTTTGAACTCGGTATGCGGGAAACGTTCTTTGAGCAAACGCAGAACCTCTCTGAGTGTCTCCCCACTGTCGATGATGTCATCGACGATCAGAACCCTCCGAGCTGTTTCCAGGTCGGGGATGTTAAAGACATGGAGGGTATCGAGTTTCTTCTCTTTGTCGTAATGGATGGAGTTGAGGGCAAAAAGGCGCCGCGTGTCCATCGCCTGTGCCATGAAATGTCCCAGTGTCAGACCGCCTCGTGCAACAGCGAGGAGGGTATCGGGATCAAAATCTTTGATCTTATGCACCAACGCTCCGGCATCTCCGACGAACTCTTCGTATCCGTAATAGTATTTTTCCATAATGATACGCCCCTTAGCCGTGTACGTAGAAAACCACAAGCGAGATCAGGGTGATCAGCAGCAAACCCAAGTTGAGATCCTTGAACTCCCCTTTAAGGATTTTGACCGCTGTGTAGATGACGAAGGCTGCAGCCAGTCCGTTGGTAATAGAGAACGTCAACGGCATCAGGAGAATCGCAAAAAAAGCTCCGGCTGCTGTAGCTGTATCCATATTGGCAAAGTCCATCCGTCCCAGCTCAGTAAACATGATAACTCCTACGGCTACAAGGACGGGGAGGATCGCCGGCTCAGGAATCGCCTTGAAAATCGGCAGCATGAAGAGGGTCAGGACGAAGAACATCGCCGTAAAGACCGCGGTCAAACCGGTACGTCCGCCCGCTTCGACCCCGCTGGCAGACTCGATGAAACTTGTGGTGGTGGAGACCCCGAGCAGTGAACCGGTCACGGTGGCCAATGCGTCGGCTTCAAGGGTTTTCTCCAACGCTTTCTCTTCGCCGTCTTCACTCTGGAAGAGGTTGGCACGTGCCCCGACAGCGGTGAGGGTACCCAGTGTATCGAACATATCGGTGATGAGGAACGTGACGATCACCGGCAGCAGCGAGAGAGTCAGTGCCGAGGGGATATCAAGGTGCAGCGCGATCGGTGCGATGGAAGCAGGCATACTCAGAAGCCCTTTGGGGAGTTCGCCCACTCCGGTGACCCAACCGACGATCGAGGTGATGGCGATGGCAAGGATAAAGGCTCCCTTGATCCGGTAGGCGTAGAGTCCCAGAGCAAGAATCAACCCCAGCACACCGAGCAGGACGTGCGGATCGGAGAAATGCCCAAGCGAGACGAACGTCGCTTTGTCCGGGACGATCATTTTGAGCTCTTTGAACCCGATGAAGGCAATGAAAGCCCCAATCCCCGCACTGATCGCCCGGCGCAGATCGATGGGGATGGAGGTCATGATCCAGACGCGGAATTTGGTGAAGGAGAGCACCACAAAGATGATCCCGGAGATAAAGACAATCCCCAGTGCCGTCTGCCAAGGAATTTTCATCCCCAGAACCAGCCCGTAGGCAAAATAAGCATTGAGTCCCATCCCGACACTCATGGCGATGGGGGTGTTGCCCCACACCCCGCTGAAAAAGGTTGCCAGGATCGTTACAAGCGCTGTGGCGGTCACGACGGCCGCCATGGGCAATCCGGCATCGTGAAGAATGAAACCATTAACAGGAACGATATACATCATCGTCAAAAAGGTCGTCAGACCCGCCATAAATTCCGTCTTGACATCGGTGCCGTGCTCGGCCAGCTTGAAACGTGAAAACATGTGGAGGCTCCCAGAGTGAAGTTGTAGAAACCAAAGTATAACACTCTTCAGTTTTGGTGACCATTAATTGGGTCTCTTTTAGAAAAAGTGGGATACAATTGCATACTTAGGTTTCGAAACAGGCTCATGGATTGAGCAGACAAATATTGAAACAAAATCTGTCCTTTTCCCTTTCATTGCAAATCTAAGAATATGTCTCTACAAGGATAGACCCATGAATCGTGTACTCCGTATGACCCTCTCCCTCATCGTATTGTTATCGCTTACGGCAGCGGCCAAACCTGTGACCCGGACGTTTCATGTCCATTACACGTTTGATCTCCATTACGATGCGGTAGGCTATCCAGCCAGGCTCTGGAATCCGATCCCCTTCAACAGTACGTATCAGCACGTTCGTTCGTTGACGTTCCACGGAACCTACGACCGGTTCAACCTCAATCGGGACAATGCATACGATGCCGACACCCTCTACACAGAATGGAATACAAGTGCCCGCCCCAAGAAGCTCGAGATCGATATAGTGATTGAGACACAGGATCGTTCCGTACCCCTTAAAACAATCGAGAAAGCCAGTACTCAGAATCTTCCGTTTCCCGACAGCGTCAAGCCCTACCTTCAGCCGACGGCACACATCCCGACGGACGGCATCATCCGCGGTGTTGCACAGCGGATCGTCGGCAAAGCCACCGACCGTTTTGCCAAAGTCAAAGCGATTTATAACTGGTGCACCTCTCACACCTTCCGTGACAGCAAGGTCATCGGATGTGGCAGCGGCGATGTCAACAAAATGGTGACCCAGAAAGAGGTCGAAGATGTCTATCAACATGGATACTATGGCGGGAAATGTACCGATCTGAGTTCCCTGTTTGTTGCGCTGTTGCGTGCGGCGGGGATCCCGGCACGCGAAGTGTTTGGTATTCGGCTGGGTAAAAGTCGTTTCTCCAAAGCATTGGGGAAAAGCGATGCGAAGGGATTTGCGACCATTTCGACCTGGCAACATTGCCGAGCCGAGTATTACATCCCCGGTGCGGGATGGATCCCCTCCGATCCGGCCGACATTACCAAACTGGAACTTGTGGAGAAACGCACGTACGATGACCCGCGTGTTCAGGAGCTCAATGCCAAATACCTCCACTCCTGGGAGATGAACTGGGTCGGGTTCAACCACGGGCGGGATTTCGTCCTCTCTCCCAAACCGGAACAGTACCCCATCAATATGTTCGGCTACCCATACGGCGAAGTAGAGGATGAGGTGTTGGATTATTACGATCCGAGTCACTTCGCCTATACCATTACCTCTCAAGAGATCACTGAGCACCGAAGTAAATAGCATGCTCAAACGCATTGATTGTACCAACCTCGATTGTCCGACACCGGTGTTGATCACCAAGGATGCGTTGGCCGAATTTGACGAGGGGATTCTGGAAGTGGAGGTCAACAGCCTCTCCTCCATCGGAAATGTCCTCCGTTTTGCCCAGAGCCAGGGGTTGTATGCCAGCTCCAAAAAAGAGGGAGAGATCACCGTCATCTCCATCGTCAAGGGGTATGAGTGCGGTATCGAACTTCCCGATGGAACGCACAGCAGTGACCGGTCGTTCTGGACGCTGATCACTGGTGCGGTGGTTGCGGCGATTCTCGCGAGTACCTGCTGCTTGGGGCCGTTGTTGTTCCTGGTCTTCGGGATCAGCGCGGGGAGTCTGTCATTTTTGCAGGTGCTGGCACCGTATCATGACTATTTTACGCTGGTGGCGGTCGGGGTCGTGGGGTATCTGTGGTGGGATTATCTCTTCCGTCGGCGCACAAAACCTGTCTGTGAGGGAAGTTTGTGCAAAAACTACCTTCTGTACCTCAACATCGGTACGGCTTTCGTGGCCATTTTGAGTACCTATCCGTATTGGGTCAATTATTTGTTAGGAGACTAAGATGAAAAAAATTGCATGGGGAATGGTGCTGGGGGTTTGTGCCCTTTTGGCTGCGCCACATGAGATTGTGATCGATGTCAAAGGGATGACGTGTCCGCTGTGCACGACGGCGATCAAACACAGCCTCAAAAAAACACCGGGTGTGTTGCAAGCTCGTGTCTCTCTCAGTAAAAAAATGGCCAGTGTCCGCTATGATGACAACCAAACTGACACCTCTGTGCTGCTTGAGGCAATTCGCCGGGCAGGGTACACCGGGGTGGTTCGCAAGGAGAAACCATGAATCGATCCGGTGAACAACCGCCTGCAACCGATCATCAACTCACCAAATACGTCAAAGCAGCAGGCTGAGCGGCCAAAGTGGCTCCGGGGGAGCTGGACAATATCGTTGGCACGCTTGACTGTACGCATGACAACTTGATCGTGGGAATTGAAGGAAGTGAAGACGCAACCGTGTATCAGCTTGATGAGACCCGGGCACTGGTACAAACAGTGGATGTGATCACGCCGGTAGTGGATGACCCCTACGTCTATGGACAGGTTGCGGCGGCCAATTCTCTCAGCGATGTGTTTGCGATGGGAGGAGAGGTCATCACGGCGATGAACATCGTGGGATTTGACAGTTGCCATCACGGGGGCGAAGTGCTCGAAGCGATGCTGGCCGGCGGTCAGAGCAAAGTCGTCGAGTGTGGCGGAGTGATCGCCGGAGGACACACGATCGAGACGCCGGAGATGCTCTACGGGCTCAGTGTGACCGGGACGATTCACCCTGAGCGAATCTACCGCAACAACACCCCACGTATCGGGAACGTGTTGATCTTGACCAAACCGCTGGGGATGGGGATACTCACCACGGCGATCAAAGCCGACATGCTGGAACGGGAACGCATCCCCGTGGTCGCAGAGATCCTGACCCAGCTCAACTACCGTGCCTCGGTGGCAATGCAGGCGTACGATGTCAGCGCCTGTACCGACGTGACCGGTTTTGGACTGGCGGGGCATGCGTACGAGATGAGTGGAGGGCAGTACACTCTGCGCTTTGACTACGCGGCGCTGCCGATTCTTGATGAGGCGCGGGCACTGGCCGAGATGGGCATCGTCCCGGCTGGCAGCCACAACAACCGGGAATTCCTCGCCCCCCAAACCGACTTCGCCGTTCCCAGGGACGACATGCTCTTCTACGATGCCCAAACTTCCGGAGGTCTCCTGATCGCCGTGGCATCGGATGATGCTCCCGGACTGCTCGCCCGGCTCATCGACGAGGGGTATGTCTATAGTGCCATCGTCGGAGAGGTTCTCCCTTTTGGAAAGAGCTCTTTGGAAGTGCGTTGAGGGTTATCGAGCCGTCCATTCTATCTCAAACAATACCTTTTCTCCACACATCACCACGGCTTCAAACCGATCGCCGGGGGCGTAATACCCGACCCCCTTAGGGGTGCCGGTCATGATCACATCGCCATCTTCGAGGGTCATGAAGCGTTTGATCTCGGTGATCATTTCAGTGGGCTTGTACATCATCAGATCGTAGGTGGCATGCTGGACGCGTTCGCCGTTGATCCGCATCTCAAAGGCGATGCGGGAGAGATCCCCCTCGATGGGGACAAAATCGCTCAGTACCGCCGAGCCGTCGAAGCTCTTGGCGCGTTCCCAGGGGAGCCCTTTGGCTTTGAGCCGGTTTTGCAGATCGGCATGGGTCAGGTCGAGCCCGAAGCCTACCCCGACTGCTCTGCCTCCTTCAATCAGGAGGCAGATTTCCCCCTCGAAGCGGCAGTGTTCTCCGAAGTAAGCCAGCGTGGGGGTAATCGCAGAGTTGGGTTTGTTGAAGACGACCATATTTTCGGGCACTTCATTGCCCAGCTCTTCGATGTGCTCGACGTAATTACGCCCAATGCAGACGACTTTGCTCGGAGTGAGGGTCCGTTCTGTGAATGTGATCGTATTCATGCTATCTCCCGGTGAATAAATTTATGGTAGCATTATACATGATGTATCATCGATTTTCATAAGGAACACCCATGCAAACCCTTCTCGAAGACTTTCTCAAGCAGACCGTTACCTTCGCGGCGATCATGGATCCGGTCGGGGTGAGTGCGATGATGCTCGGGATGCTCTCTCATCAGGCGACCCGAAGCGAAGTGCTCACCATTGCCCGGCAGGCGACATGGACGATCTCGATCGCTTTTTTTGTCGTACTGCTTGCCGGAGATGCCATTCTACGTGCTTTTGGGATCGATCAGAATTCGCTCAAGGTGATCGGGGGGATCGTCCTGCTGATGATGGCACTTGAGATGCTCGGCAGCGGCAACAGCCGGATGCTCTCAGCGGACAACCAGGAGAAAGTGGGTGTGATCCCGCTGGGGATCCCGATGATCTTCGGTGCGGGGCTTTTTACCACGGTGATCATCCTCCGGCAACAGGTCGAGACCCTGAGCGGCATTGGTGTGACAATCGCGGCTTTTCTTGTCAACGCATTGGTAATGTACCTCGTTCTCCGCTACGCGATCCATATTCGCAAGCTTCTCGGTATGACCGCTGAAAATGTCATCACCAAACTCATGGGGCTTATCACCGGAGCAATTGCAATCCAGTTCATCGTCGGCGGGGTGGTGGCGCTGGGGAAACATTATTTGTAAAGATTTCTGTTGTCATTCGGGTGGGACTGAAGTCTCCACTTCCGGGGTGGGTGTTTTTTCTGGAAGTGAAGGCTTCAGCCTCACCAAAAGAGGTGCCATATTCTTTGAACGTTGGGTGGGACTGAAGTTTCCACTTCCAGACAAATCAGTCATATGCACAAAATTGTATGGCAGCACTTTGACCGATAGTAGGGTATAATTTCGAAAACCACTACCAAGGAACCACCATGCCACTTCTCGACTCATTTACCGTTGACCACACTCGAATGCCCGCTCCAGCTGTCCGCAAAGCCAAAACCATGCAGAGCCCGAGTGGGGATGTCATCACTGTCTTTGACCTCCGTTTCTGCAAACCTAATAAGGGGATCATGTCGGCCAAAGGGATCCATACTCTCGAGCACCTCTTCGCCGGGTTCATGCGGGAGCATCTTAACGGCAAAGGGGTTGAGATCATCGACATTTCTCCGATGGGGTGCCGGACAGGCTTCTACATGTCTCTACTGGGTACTCCGAAGAAAAAACGGGTTGCCAGAGCCTGGGAAGCTTCGATGCACGATATTCTGAACGTCCAATCCGAAGCCGACATCCCCGAGCTTAACAAATACCAGTGTGGTACATACACAATGCATTCGCTTAAAGATGCCAAAGCCATAGCCCAGAGCGTCCTTGATCGCGGTATCGGTACCATGAGCAACAAAAAACTTGCCC
>JALVWV010000332.1 GCA_027023145.1 Campylobacteraceae bacterium
CTCGATGCTCCCTTCACCGTAGCTACGGCTACGCTTTGAGAGCCTCAAGCAAAATCTCACATCTGCAAAGCCCATTGTGGGTATGACCTATTATTAGAGGTGCCCTTTAATCGCTTTTGCAGAGTTGGTTCGATAGCCAACAGCCAATACAATATCAAGACTGTAAAATTTCACCGGCTTGTCCGAATTTGCAATGTGCATTTTTTGCACATTACTTTTGTCATCCACTTCTTTATCTTTTAGAATATTATTGATATGCCGCGTAATAACTGATCTTTCCTTTTCAAAAATTTTGGCTATATCACTTTGTCGCAGCCATATCGATTCGTTTTCAACTGCTGCTTCAAGTTTAACCTTACCATCTTCGTAAATTGCAAGTTCATTCATTTATATTTACTCCTTTATCCTGCAATAATTCCTTCAATTATAGCACAATCACATCCTCCACGGTAAAAATCTGCTAAAATGACATAAAAATTCAGGAGAGCTTATGCCCGCTTCATACGATCTCATCATCATCGGTGCCGGGGCTTCGGGGATGATGGCGGCGATCGTGGCGGCTCGGGGTGGGCAGCGGGTGCTGGTGCTCGAGAAACTCTCTCGCTGTGGTGCCAAACTTCAGGCCACCTGCGGGGGGCGGTGCAACCTCACCAATCGGCTGGATAACAAAACGCTCATGGAGCGGTTTGGGAAACAGGGGCGGTTTATGGAACGGGCATTGGAGCGGTTCGATGCGGAGGCGTTGACCCAGTTTTTCAGGGAGTTGGGGGTGGAGACCCATGCGCCCGATGGGTTTCATGTCTTTCCGGTGAGTCACAAATCTGAGACGATCCTGCGGGCGATGGAGGAGGAGATGGCACGGCTGGGGGTGACGGTGCATACCGGTGAATCGGTTGCCAAAATTCTTGTGGGCGACACGGCTGTCGCCGGAGTGCAGACAGCCGGAGGGACGTACCTGTCCCGGCGTGTCCTCATCGCCACCGGCGGCCGGGGCTATCCGCAGCTGGGAAGCGAAGGGGACGGCTACGGACTGGCCGAAGCACTGGGGCACACCACCGCCCCGCTCTACCCAGCTATGATGCCCCTGCGCACCGCCGAGACGTGGGTAGCCGACTGCCGTGCCGACACCCTCCCCCGTGTCACCCTCCGGGTCGATCTCAAAAAACACCGTAGGCTTCATGCCACCGGGGATTTGATCTTCACCAAAAACGGCATCCGTGGGCCGGTGGTGCTCGATTTTTCCCGCGAGATCACCCCGCTCCTCTCCCGCTACGAGACTGTGCCGATCCTAGCCCAGCTCACCGGAGGGAAAAACGAAGAGGAGATACGCCGACATCTCAAAGAGGCACGGGAGACCAACCCGCAGCACACTACCCTCTCCCTTCTGATGACCCTCCTCCCTGAGTCGGTAAGTCGGGCGTTGTGTGGTCTGGCCGGTGCCGATCCCTCTCTGGCGTTTGGCAAACTCTCCGGCCGTGTGCGGGATCATCTCATCCGGCTCCTTGTCGCGACACCGTTAAGCATTATTGGACACGATGGATTCGCCAAAGCAATGATCACCCGGGGCGGTATCCACCTAAAAGAGGTCGATCCCAAAACACTGGAGAGTAAGAAAATCAAAGGATTGTATTTTGCGGGGGAAGTACTCGATCTCGACGGCCCCTGCGGAGGGTACAATCTCCAATGGGCGTTTGCCAGCGGAGTGCTGGCGGGGGAAGGTGTTTAAGATGCCACCCTTATACGGTCTGAAAACTTCACATCCGTGTGCGCCATCTCTGCCGCAAGTTCTTCGTACAGGATCGGGAGTTTGAGAACACGCACATCCTCCAGTACTTCGGGGACCGCAAGCGTTCGATGGAAACCACTTTTGAGGATCACTATCTGAAGAGGCTGCTCCTGCTGAGCCTTGTGCAGTCTGGCTACCCATGCTTCGGTCAGTGCTCTATACGTGATGACCACCGTCGTGTAAGCAGACAAATCACGTAGGGGCTCATCCTCAGCAACACACATATCCGCACCCGGCGTTGAGCGACCGCTCAACATGTCAGAAACCGAGAGTGCCACGGGGTCATTGTGGGCAATGATCAACGTCGATACCCCGGCGTGCAAATGGAGATCCTTTGAAGGACTCATGGTCTCCAACGGCAACACAATCCGATAATGCAACCCAAATGCATGATCGGCCACAGCACGCAACTGCCCCCCCATCAACCGGATCAATTCCCGCGCCAAGTAGCTTTTGAGTTTGCGGCTGTTATGCTGTACCCCCTTTGTTATCTCAACATCACCAAACACATCATCGAGCAACTGAGTTTCCCCGTCGCTCTCCGGCACCAACAGGTCAAAAGCCACCGTCTCACCGTGTGGATCGGGCTGGATCGCAAGAACAATAGTGGCATCATACGTCACCCGCCCCAACTCGATCAAAAAGGTACGCAGAATCTGCTCGATCCGCCTAGCATCCCCGACAGCAGAGCCGATCAACTCCGGGTCAAACCGATACACCAATTCGTTGCGCTTGAGAAAATAGTGGGGATCCACCTCTTCTCTGAGTTTTTCAAGAAAGTCCTTTAAATCAAAGGATGTGTGCTCCAGCACCAATTTCCCAGATCGTACATGCGAGAAATCATTCAAATCCCCCAGTGCATCAACAAGCAGATGTTCATCACGACGGAAACGTACCATTTCCTTTTTGATAACATCTCGATCCAATGTCCCCTGTGCCTGTTCTTCGAAGACTTCCCGGTGGCGACGAATCCCGTGTGTCGAGGCCTCAAGTCGTTCCTCTATCACCCCAAGGATCATATTTTGTCGCAGTGACATCTCCTCCTGATTGGCTTGCATGGCTTCATATTTTCGCGTCAAGCGCTTGACCTGCTCTGACGAGAGATACAACGCAAAAACCCCCACCACCGACAAACCAAACAGTGCTATCCAAATTGAATGGGTATTGTCGGATGCAGCCAGTGCACCATGTGCCTGTGCGGGAGAGATACCCAAAAAGACTATCATAATTATCCATATTGTCCACCCAATGTCTGTGTTTCGTGTTTTTGTAGCCATTGGTATCCTTTGTAATTGGTGCAAACAATGTGTTAACTCTTCAATGTATAAGTATACCTACGAAAAGTCAAATAAATGTCAAATAACTCAAGTATAGAAAGGATTCCGCCAAGTATGCGGCGGAGATAGGGGCAGTATGGCGCGAGGCTATTCCCACTCGATGGTAGCGGGGGGCTTGGAGGAGATGTCGTAGACGACGCGGTTGATTCCGTCGATTTCGTTGATGATGCGGCGACTGATGTTTTCGAGGACATCGTGGGGGATATGGGCAAAGGTGGCCGTCATCCCATCCACCGATTCGACCATCCGTACCGCCACGGTATTGTCATAGGTGCGGTTGTCACCCATGACGCCCACCGAGCTGACATTGAGCAGGACGGTAAAGGCTTGCCATACTTTGTCATAGTAGCCACTGGCACGAAGCTCCTCTTGCATAATCGCATCGCTCTCACGCAGCAAATGGAGTGCCGTTTCGTTTACTTCGCCCATGACACGGATCGCCAGACCGGGGCCAGGGAAGGGATGTCGACCGATCATGTGCTTGGGTAATCCCAGCTCGAGACCGAGCTTGCGCACTTCGTCTTTGAAGATTTCCCGCAAGGGCTCGACGAGCTCAAAAGTCATCCACTCCGGCAAGCCGCCGACGTTGTGGTGTGATTTGATCGTCTTGGAGGGGCCTTTGACACTGACCGATTCGATGACATCGGTGTAGAGTGTTCCCTGCGCGAGGAAGCTCACATCGGTGTGTTTGCTGGCTTCAGCATCAAACACTTCGATAAACTTTTCCCCGATGATCTTGCGCTTGCGCTCGGGGTCGGTCACCCCGGCCAGTGCTTCGAGAAATGCTTCACGGGCATCAATCGTGATGAGCGGAATGTCCAGTAGCGCAAACATCTCCTGTACCTGCTGTGCCTCATCTTTGCGCAATAATCCCTGATCGACGAAGACACATACGAGTTGCTCTTTGGGGAGGGCTTCGTGCAGGAGTGCCGCAACAACCGAACTGTCCACCCCGCCGCTGACACCACAGAGGACTTTGCGATCGCCGACTTGCTTCTGAATCTCAGCGATTTTTTCTTTGGCGAAACTCCCCATGTTCCAGGTGCTGCTGCATCCGCAGATGTACTTGGCGAAGTTTTTGAGCATCGCCGTCCCCAATTCCGTGTGATGGACTTCAGCATGGAATTGGATGGCGTACACCTGGCGTGCCTCATCAGCAATAGCGGCATACGGGGAGTTTTCACTCGTACCGATGACTTGGAATCCTTCAGGGATCTTCTCAGCACGATCCCCATGACTCATCCAAACGATGCTCTCATCAGCAATGCCGTTGAAGAGCCCCGATTCGGCTTCGATCTTGAGTCGGGCTTTGCCGTACTCATGATGATCGGCTGCCACCACTTCACCACCGAAATGCTGAGTAATCAATTGCATCCCGTAACAAATCCCGAGAATCGGCAACCCCAGATCCCAGATCCCCTCATCCGGATGATACGCATCTTCGGCATACACCGATGAAGGGCCACCGGAGAGGATGATCCCTTTGGGGGTGCGGGCTTGGATGTCTTCAAGCGATTCACGGTAAGGAACCACCTCGGTATAAACGCCGCTTTCGCGGAGTTTGCGGGCGATGAGCTGGGTGTATTGGGAACCAAAGTCAAGGACGAGGATGGGGACATGTTTCATGGGGTACCTTTTGGGCAGGATTGTAACCTATATATAATGGGGGGATTATACTGAAAAGTTCGTTAGAGGTTGGGGGGCTATCGGCTGTATTATGGATTCAACTTTGCAATAAGCTCTTTGAGTTCCAAATCTAAAATATTTTCTTTTTCTGATTTGGAATAGATGGTCACTAAATATATTTCCTCATGTTCATTTATACAATAGGTGATCATTCTATATCCGGCACTTTTGCCTTTATTGTTATCGCTGTTTTTCATCCTGATTTTATACGTATTGTTCCCTAAATCTGTCCCTAAAGTCGGATTTTTTCAAGCCTGTCAGCCAACTCTAAAACATCGTTCTTGATATTTTTATACTTCTTTTTCAGAGTTTTGAGGTTTCTAACGAATTCAGGGGTAGGAATAACTTTATAGTTCATCTAAAATGTGCTTCAATTCTCTTTTTTCCAATTGCCCGCTATTTTGGAGTCTAACCTCTTCCAGCCCTCGTTTTACGCTTTGTTTGATAGTATACATCTCGATATAATGTACAATATTATTGATAAACTTACCTTCATCACCGTTGCACTCTTTTTTATAAAAGTTCTCTACTGTTGGATTATTTATAGTTATAGACAACACAATAAACTCCTTATTTTTGATTATCTTAGCATAAATTTTTTTAAGATATCTTGCGATACAACTGTTGGAAGGTGCGCAATTGCGCACCCT